>JBFMHB010000023.1 GCA_040752915.1 Acidobacteriota bacterium | reverse complement strand
GCCCCGCTTGGAACGCAGCGAGCGGACTCCGACGCGAGCGAGGCTCCTAGCGGGGCTCGAAAGGAATCCAACCTCCAAGGGGTCCTCCGCCAAAGGGCTTCTTCGAAGGCATCCCGCACAGAACGGTCTTGGAGAGGGATTCGAAGGGCCGTCCCGGTCTGCCGCGGAGATTCGGGAGGGGGAAGGGGTCCGCGAGGAGACGTCCAAATAGAGGGGGAGGCCCCTCCAAGAAGGGGCCCCCAGGGTGGTCCCGCCTTGGCGGAGATGCGGTCCTATTCGTTGGGTTTCCAGACCTTCCACACGTTTCCGGCGAGATTCGGGCTGACCTTCAAGGTGGGTTGCCCCGGCTCCCACCCGGCGGGGCACACCTCCGCCCCCTTCGTTTTCCGAACGTGCTGGAAGGCCTTCACTTGGCGGATGGACTCGGAGACCTTTCGGCCCACGGGCGGCGTGAGGATCTCGATGGCCTGGACGACCCCGTCGGGATCGATGATGAACCGGCCCCGGACATCGACGCCGGCGGCCTCGTCGTAAACGCCGTAAACCGAACCGATCTTTCCCCCCGCGTCGGAGAGCATGGGAAAGGGGAACCCCCCCTTCACCATCTTGGACAGTTCCTGCTCCTGCCAGATCTTGTGGACGAACCGGCTGTCCGTGCTGCACGACAGGACCTGGACGCCCAGCTTCTTGAACTCACCGGCCTTGTCGGCGACCGCCGACAATTCGGTGGGTCAGACGAAGGTGAAGTCGCCCGGGTAGAAGCAGAGGAAGACCCACTTCCCCCGGAAATCCGACAGCCGGACGTTTTTGAACCCGCCCTCGTGGTACGCGGAGGCCTCGAAATCCGGGGCTTCCTTGCCGACGCTCACGTGTATTCGGGCACCCTCCTCACGGCGCATGGGGGGAGCCGCCTGGGCCCCCTCGGTTTCGGGCTTCCGGACCGCGGGTCCCGCGGCCGAAGAGACGCACCCCTCCGCTTTCTTCTGGGGCATGGCACCTCCTTTCGAGTCCGCTGCTCCTTGGGAACGCCCCCTTACCGGACGCTCCTCTGGGCCATCAAGTCGAGATCCTCCCGCAGGCTCTGGAGGTCCTCCTCGTGTTCCACCTCCTGCTGGAGAATGGACAGGGCCACGTTGTAGGTGACCGGATCGGCCTCCCGCGTCGCGTCCATCAGTTCCTTGTACGTTGTGATCGCGCACTGCTCGCCGGCGATGTTCTGGTCGAGCAGGACGGCGACGTAAGGATCTTCAGGCGGATCGTAGGTGCAGGGGCTGAGGCGGGCCCATCCCTCGGGAGCCAGGACCGGCGTACCCCCGAGCTGGAGGATCCGGTCCGCCAGGAGGACCGCGTGCGCGAGTTCTTCCGTGGCGTGGAGGTTCAGCTCCGCCGCCACGGCGTCCTTCATGGGACCTTTGATGACCTTCGCGCCGAGCCAGTACTGGTAGTAGGCGAGCCACTCGCTGGCGTAGGCCCGGTTCAGCAGGTCCAGGAGCTTCTCCACGTCCATTCCGATGATCTCTCGTCCTCGCGTGCCCATCAGACTCCTCCCCGCTGCGACCTGCGCAGGTCGAAGCGGTCCAGGTTCATGACCTTGGCCCACGCCGCCGCAAAGTCGCGCACGAACTTCTCCTTCCCGTCTTCGCAGGCATAAACTTCCGCCAGGGCCCTGAGCTGGGAGTTGGAGCCGAAGACGAGGTCGACCCGCGTGGCGGTCCACCTCCGCTCGCCCGTCTTTCGGTCGCGCCCTTCGAACAGGTCGCCCGACTCCGAGACGGCTTTCCACTCGGTGCCCATGTCCAGCAGGTTCACGAAGAAGTCGTTGGTGAGCGTTCCCGGCCGCTTCGTGAAGACCCCGTGCGGGGAACCACCGAAGTTGGCGCCCAGGACGCGCAGGCCGCCCACGAGCACCGTCATCTCGGGCGCCGTCAGCGTCAGGAGCTGGGCCTTGTCCACAAGCAGGTGTTCCGCCGTCGCGCCGTGCGGCCCCCTGAGGTAGTTGCGGAAACCGTCCGCCACCGGCTCGAGCACGGCGAAGGAGGCCGCGTCGGTCTGTTCCTGCGAGGCGTCCGTGCGCCCCGGCGAGAAGGGCACCCTCACGTCGAAGCCGGCGTCCTTCGCCGCCTTCTCGACGGCGGCGCCGCCAGCCAGCACGATCAGGTCGGCGAGGGAGACCTTCTTTCCGTCCGACCGCGCACCGTTGAACTCGCCCTGGATCGTGGCGAGGGTCTTCAGGACCTTCGCCAGCCGATCGGGCTGGTTGACCTCCCAGTCCTTCTGGGGGGCGAGGCGGATGCGGGCGCCGTTGGCGCCGCCGCGCTTGTCGGAGCCGCGGAAGGTGGACGCCGACGCCCAGGCGGTAAAGACCAGCTCCGAGACGGAGAGGCCCGAAGCCAGGATCTTGCCCTTGAGGGAGGCCACCTCCTTTTCACCGACCAGTTCGTGATCCACGGCGGGAACGGGGTCCTGCCAGATCAGTTCTTCCTGTGGCACTTCCGGCCCCAGGTAGCGGGAGCGCGGCCCCATGTCGCGGTGGGTCAGCTTGAACCACGCCCGGGCGAAGGCGTCCGCGAACTCGTCCGGGTTCTCCAGGTACCGGCGGGCGATCTTCTCGTAGATAGGGTCGAAGCGGAGGGAGAGGTCGGCCGTGGTCATGATGGGCCGGTGTTTCTTGGTGGGGTCGTGGGCGTCGGCCACCATGTCCTCCTCGGCCACGTCCTTGGCCACCCACTGGTGCGCCCCGGCCGGGCTCTTGACCAGATCCCACTCGTACTTGAAGAGCACCTTCAAGTACCCCATGTCCCAGCGGGTCGGGTTAGGCTTCCAGGCGCCCTCGATCCCGCTGGAGATCGTGTCCCCGCCCTTGCCGCTCTTGAATCGGCTCTTCCAGCCGAGGCCCTGCTCCTCCAGGGGGGCCGCTTCCGGCTCGGGTCCCACATGGGAGGCGGGCCCGGCGCCGTGGCACTTGCCGAAGGTGTGCCCGCCGGCGACGAGGGCGACGGTCTCCTCGTCATTCATGGCCATACGCGCGAAGGTCTCCCTCACATCCCGACCGGAAGCCACCGGGTCCGGATTCCCGTTGGGGCCTTCGGGGTTCACGTAGATCAGGCCCATCTGCACAGCGGCCAGAGGGTTCTCGAGGTCTCGCTCGCCGGAATAGCGCTTGTCGCCCAGCCAGGTGGTCTCGGCGCCCCAGTAGACGTCCTGGTCCGGCTCCCAGACATCCTCGCGCCCCCCGCCGAAGCCGAAGGTCTTGAAGCCCATGGATTCCAACGCCACGTTGCCCGCGAGGATCATCAGGTCGGCCCAGGAGATCTTGCGGCCGTACTTCTTCTTGATGGGCCAGAGCAGCCGGCGGGCCTTGTCGAGGTTGACGTTGTCGGGCCAGCTGTTGAGGGGGGCGAAGCGCTGCTGGCCGCGCCCGCCGCCTCCGCGGCCGTCGCTCACGCGGTAGGTGCCCGCGCTGTGCCACGCCATGCGGATGAAGAGCCCTCCGTAGTGGCCATAGTCCGCGGGCCACCAGTCCTGGGAGTCGGTCATCAGGGCCGTGAGGTCCTTTTTCACGGCCGCCAGGTCGAGGCGGCTGAACTCCTTGGCGTAGTCGAACGCCTCGCCGAGGGGGTTGGACTTGGAGGAGTGCTGGTGCAGGATTTCGAGCCGCAGCTGGTTGGGCCACCAGTCCCGGTTCGACGTTCCTCCGCCGGCTCCTTGAAAGGATCTTCCGCCCGTCACCGGGCACTTGCTTTCGTCGCTCATGGCTTTCGCTCCTTTCGACTGGTTTCGATCGGGGACCCCCGCCTCATGCCGGCGCCCTTCGGCGGTTGCTTCCCGATGGGGGGAGGTGGACCGGCCTCGCCGAGGCATTCCCGGCATCGGCCGTAGAACTCCACCGTGTGGCGGTTCACCTCGTGCCCCGTGGCCCGGCGGACCGCCTGTTCGAGGCGGGGATCGTGGGGGAGGGGAAGGTCGTAAATCCGCCGGCAGGCGTCGCACAGGAAGTGGTAGTGCCGTTCCTCTCGGACGAGCCCGAACCTCGCTTCGCTGGACCCGAAGGGCAGTTCGCAAAGGAGTCCCTCCGCCACGAGGGTCCGAAGGGTCCGATACACGGTGGCCAGGCTGACCCGGGAGTGCGCCTGACGCAGGCGCGTGTGAATCCAATCCACGGTGGGGTGGATCGGGTTCTCCTTGAGAAGGGACAGGATGGCCTCCCGGTACTTGAAGGGACGTGGCATGGGCCTTCTCCTACCAAAATACGATAACTAAAATTATTATCGTATTTATTCCAAATGTAGCGACCCCCTCGGAGGAAAACAAGCCCATCGGCTCGGGCCCGAGTCGTGATCCTGCTAAGAGTCCTCGCGGCGCAATTTGGCTTGCATGATTTCCAGGATCTGGGCGTCCATGGCTGCCATGCCGGGGCCCGCGATGCGGCCCAGGTGAGCGAGGGACTGGGCGCCGTCCCTTCCGACGATGCCGTCCGTGGAGGGGATGCCGATGCCGCTCATGGCCAGCGATGCGGCGCGGAAGGCCGCGTCCACGGACGTCATGGTCTTGAGCGCGCACCCCATCTTGGCCCCGTCGCAGATCATGCCCGTCACGTTTCCCACAACATTGTTCACGGCGAGTGAAAGGTCCCCCGGCCCTCCGCCCTGGAGGCTCACCAGCCCCACGGCGAGGCCCACCCCCGCGGCGTTGGAGCAGCCGCACGCGGCCGAGAGGGTGCCCAGGTGGAAGGTCGTGGCCGACGTGACGAGACAGGCCAGGGCGAGGGCCTCCTCCGCCCGGGAGGGGTCGGCCCCCGTTTCCCGGGCCCAGAGGGTCAGGGGAACGGCCGTAACGATCCCCTTGTTGCCCGACCCGGCCAGAGACATGACCGGGAAATCCTCTCCGCACATGCGCGCGTACACGCCGGCGCAGACCAGGCGGCTGATGCGGGTGAGAGGGTCCATCCCGATGAGGTCCATGAAGGGACGGGGAAAGAGCGTGAGGCCGTGGCGCGCGATGGCCAGGTTCATCTCCGCTCCCTCTCTCAAGGACTGCCGGTCCGAGGCCCGGATGTCCCGAGCCATTTGAAGGAGTTCTTCAAAGGAAAGGCGGGCCAGGGCCTCGCGAAGGGAGGGGGCGCGCACCGCCTCCTCCCGGGACGGGGCGGAGGGTCCTCCACGGGTCGGATCGCAGGGCTTCCCGTTCTTTTCAAGCCGGGTGAGGCGGGTGTGGTCCCTTTCGAGGACCGCTCTCCCCATTCCCTCCGACCGGACCACGGTGCAGTCCACCAGGAGCTCGGGGCGGGAGGGATCCACTTCCACGGAGACGGCATTCTCGCTAAGGAGCCTGCCCGCTTCGCGGAGGGCTCCTTCGTCGATCTGACGGAACACCTGGAGCCCGGCGGAGGGATCCGGAAGGAGGCTTCCGAGGGCCAGGGCCCAGCGAATGCCCACCTTTTTCTCCGAATTGGGGATGCCCACGGCGTAGCAGTTCTTATAGATTCGCGGGTCGCACCTCAGGTGGACCGCCCGGACCGGACCTTCGCCCTGGGCCGCCGCCAGGGAAGCCGCGTAGGCGATGGCCGCCGGTTCCGTGCAACCCAGGGCGGGCTTCCACTCCTGGGCCAGGTAATCAGAAAACTGAATCATGATCGCCGCTTTCGGATTGGTGGAGTCCGGTCACTGGGCGGGCACCTCCTCGAAAATCTCCGCCCGATCCAGCTCCTCCCAGTGGAGGATGGACAGGCGACGGATTTCACGGAAGTACTCGGGGGTAAGGTTTCCGTACCGGCGGAGGGCCTCGCGAATGTCCGAGTCGATGCGGAGGCGCACCGACTCCTTCAGGCGCAGGCGCAAGCGCTCGCCGCCCCGGATGAACTCGGCCTCGGGCCGCGCCCCGCCTCCACCGTCCACCCGAATCGTGCCCCGTCCCAATGTGGCTCCCGTGGAGACCTGGAGGCCGTCGTTCATACAGCTCAAAGGGGGTGAATCGCCCGCGAAACTCAGGACCTCCACCTCGTCCAGGGCCGCGCCGAGGCGCTCCCGGGCGAGAATTCCCATCTTGACCCCCACGAGGGAGTACGTGCCGACGTGGCCGTGGAGCTCGTTCGTCAGGACGGCCGCCCTCCACTCCTCGCCTCCGTGGCGGGCGAGGATCCGCGGGACAGACCCTTTGAGGTCGGGGCGGAACTGATCCGGCGAGGCGGGAAAGGCCGACAGGCCGACGGGGGACGTTTCAGACATCCGTTTTCTTCCGTCCCCTGCGACCACCTGGAGCCAAAGGGCCCTGCCGGCATCGCGGTCCCACCGGAGGAGGGTTCGGCCCGTCCCCGTTTGCGTCGGGGCGAAGGCGGCCAGGTCCGGATGGGCGGCGCACAGGGCCACCGCCTCGTCCCAGGAGCGAAAGTGGCCCTGCCTGACCTTCTCCCGCGGGCCCGGGGCCCCAAAGAGGGTCGCCAGGAGCCGGGCCGAAGGCGTCGAAGCGCGCTCCAGGCCTGTCAGAAGCCCCTCATCGAAGGGGAAGGTCTCGTCCTCCTCGAGTCGGATCGTTCGGATGGGGAGGTCCGAGGCGAAGACGCGTCGGGCCGCCTCGAGGTCGGCGTCCCGATTCCAGCAGGCCTCGTCCCGTCCGGGCGCCGATCCGTAGAACCAGACCTCGCGAATCCGCCGGCACAGGATCGGCTCGTCCCGCAACAGGGCGGCGAGGTTGGTTGTGGGTCCAAGACAGAGGTAGGTCACCCCGTGTTCCGATCCGGAGAGCGACCGGGCCAGGACGTCCGCGGCGCGCTCGGGGACTCCGCGGGCCGGGGCGAGGGAGGGCCAGGCCAGGGAGTCCACGACGGTCCTCCACGGAGGGGGAGGTCCGTCCACCGGGTTTCCCGCTCCCACGGGGATTCCCGACCTGTCCAGGTGCTCGAGGATCTGAAGGATCCTGTGGGCGGAAATTTCTGGGGACCTCCCTTCGCCCGAGGTCACCACCGCCTCGACGCGGACGGCTGGGCTTGCGAGAAGAAAGGCCAGGGCGCGGACATCGTCGGCGGCCAGGTCCGTATCCACGATCAGGGGAAGGGGTCCGCCGTGGGCGGCGGCGGTCCGGGGCAGGAGGCTCCAGAGCAGGAGGGCGGCGAGCGCGAGAATCCTGACCATGCTTTCGGACTCCTCTGTGAGCGCCGGATGGGTCCCCAAGCCGGAGGCGCGGGAGGAGATCGATCTTACCACCCCGGCCGACCGTTCCGTCTCAAGACTGAGCCCGATCTCATCTCAAAAGTGAGAATGCCTTGGAGGGGATTCGCGGGTCTCGGGTCCAGGGCGTTGGGCCGTTTGGTACGGTGGAATATGGCGGAAACCAGGACGAGTCATGCCGTGGAAGTGCCTTGGCACACCCCCTGCAAAGAGGAGAGCGTACGGCGAAGGAGGGTAGTCCAATGAAACGCACAATCACTTATCTGACGATGATGGCACTCACCCTGGTCCTCACGGCCTTCTCGGCTCCGGTGCTCGCCCAGTGCTCCCAGAACTACGCGGTCCTCAACCCCATCAGCGGAGGCCAGCTCGACATCGCGGGCACCCTGGACGACGGGAGCGGCGCCGGAACCATCCGGACCAAATTCTGGATCCAGGGCGCCGCCGAGACCTACCACTCGGGGAGCCTGCCCACCCATTTCCAGGCCTTCCCCTGGGGAACCAACAGCTACTACATCTGGACCTCGTGGGACTGGGTTCCCGGCCTGGAAGGCTGCCCTTCTCCCAAGGACCGCACCGTATTCCTGTATTCGATCGCGAACAATGGCCAGGGCCAGTACCTTCTGACCAGCGCCTCCTTCAACGAGTACTACGAGTCCTGGGACTTCGACCAGGTGACGAACGGGGATGGGTACTACGGCCCCAACACCACCCTTCCCAAGTCCATCCCCGTGCCGACCGTCGCGGAGGGTCCCTCCACCGGTGATGTTCAGACCGTGTACCTCTCCTGGACGACGATGCGTGACCTGATGGGCTTCTATGACGTAAGGCCCACGACGCCCCTGGTGTCGGGCATCGCGGTTCGCTACTACCAGTCCGTTTCCGCGCCCGAGTCCACCCAGTCGGCGGACTGGCCCCTGGCCGCCTACCTGGACTTCGCCGTGACCGGCGGCGATCCGGGCAAGGCCGTCGTCCAGCTCCCGCGCTCCACCGGGCTCAACACTTACGTGGCTTTCAGCCTCGTGTTCGACGGAGGCAAGCCCGGCGTGGGCAAGACGGAACTGACGGAGACGGAGTTCGTGGGCGGAGCCGCCGTGCTCAAAGCCCTTCCCGCCTCGGCGCCGACCTTCGACCAAGTGTCGGCCTCGGCCTTCGGTTCGAGCGTTCAGGTCAAGTGGGTCACCCGCTCGGAGTCGGACGTGAAGTTCTACACCGTCCTGAGCGCACGGTCCGCGGCCGGCCCCTTCAAGGCCGCCACGGGACCCCGCTCGCCCAACGGCGGCGCCGGCCCCTTCGTCTACCTGGAGTCCCTGGCCGGGTCCACGGGGCCGTACCTTCAGGTGGCGGCCACGCTGTCCGACGGCAAGACGGCGTTGTCCCCCGTCGTGCGGGTCATCAAGCCGGGGCGCCGGTAGTTCGAGCACACCCAGGCCCAACGGCCTTATCCCTTCCTTGCTTTCCCACCCCTCCCTCCCACCCTTGCCGGCCGGTCCAACAGACCGGCCGGACCTCTTTCGGGGCCGGGGGGGAGATTCCGACTCACCCCCACCTCTTGGTGACGTAGGCTTCCAAGAGGTCCTGGAAGGCAGTGGCGAGCTCCTCGTAGGTTCCCTGCAAGGTCGTGAAGGGTTTGCCGTCCACGTACACGGGGCACTTGGGGGCTTCCCCGGTGCCCGGAAGGCTGATGCCGATGTGGGCGGCCTTCGACTCCCCCGGTCCGTTCACCACGCACCCCATGACGGCGACGGTCAGTGCCTCCACGCCCGGATAGTCCCTCCGCCAGACGGGAAGGCGGTCCTTGATGTAGGTATCCACGCGCTCGGCGAGGCGCTGGAAGGTCGTGCTCGTGGTGCGCCCGCAACCGGGGCATGAGGTGATCGTGGGCGCGAAGCGCCGGAGACCCAGGGCCTGCAGGAGCTCGATGCAGGCGTAGACCTCCTCCCTGCGGTCCCCGCCCGGCCGGGGCGTGAGGGAGATTCGAATGGTGTCCCCGATTCCCTCCGAGAGCAGGATCGCCATTGGGGCCGCGGACCAGACGAGGCCCTTGAGCCCCATCCCCGCCTCCGTGAGGCCGAGGTGGAGAGGCTGCTCGGTCCGCCGGGAGAGATCCCGGTACAAGGCGACCAGCTCCTCGGGGCGGCTCGTCTTGCAGGAAAGGATGATCCGGTCCCTGGACAGGCCGCACCGGAGGGCGAGTTCGGTGGACTCGACGGCCGAAAGGACCATGCACTCGGCCAGGATTTGCTCCGAGGTCCGCCCCAGCGCGCGGTCCGTGTTTTCCTGCATCTTCCTCAGGACGAGATCCTGGTTGAGGGAACCCGCGTTGACCCCGATGCGGATGGGCTTGCCCCGATCCGCGGCGACCTGGCAGATCGTGGAGAACTGCTCGTCGCGGCGCTTCCCCTGGCCCACGTTGCCCGGGTTGACGCGGTATTTGTCCAGGGCCTGAGCGCACTCGGGGAACTGGGTGAGGAGGAGGTGTCCGTTGTAGTGAAAATCTCCGATGAGAGGGGCATCGGCTCCGGCGTCCAGGAGGCGTTGCTTGATCTCGGGGACGGCCCGGGCGGCCTCCGGTGTGTTGACCGTGACGCGGACCATCTCGGATCCGGCGCGGATGAGATCCAGGCACTGGGAGGCCGTGGACGCGGCGTCGGCGGTGTCCGTGTTGGCCATGGATTGAATGACCACCGGGGCGCCTCCGCCCACCTGAAGTCGGCCGATTCGCACCCCCACGGAAGTCCTTGCAACGGAGTTCGTCATCTCTATCCTCTCCTGTTTCTCACCGCGCGTTCGGAAGGCCGGATGGGGTGCGGGGGGTCAGGGGCTTCCCCTCGGGGTCCCAGGATTCGGGTTCGGGGAGTCCGGCCTCCCGAAGCTGGGGCAGGACGGCGGCCCGGTCCCCCACGAGAACGACCGTCAGCGAGTTCCAATCGAACAACCCCAATCGGGCGGCCACATTCACCGCTCCGGGTTCGAGGGCTTCGAGCGCGGCGTTCGCGGAGGGGAGGGCGTTGACCGGGCGCCCCGCCGAGAGAGCGTCCGACAGGGCACCGGCGAGACCTCCCGCCGTTTCGGCCGCGGCGAGAAGGTCGAATCGGAGAGAGCGCGCGGCCTTGGCCGCCTCCTCCTCCGTCACGTCCCCCGAAGCCAGGCGGTCGAATTCCCGCCGGAATTCCACAAGGGCCTTGCCGGTCACTTCCGTCTGCACGGCCGAGTAGGCCAGGAGCCATCCCTGGCCCCCCTCCTCGATGAGGAGGCTTCGGGCGCCGTAGGAGAAGCCGTGCTTCTCACGGATGTTCTGCATGAGCCGGCTCGTGAAGGTGCCCCCGAGCACCGTCGTGGCGCAGGCCCGCGCCGCCCGGTCCGTCTCGTTCGAGGGAGGAGCCGTGGGCCTCATGCACAGCAGATACGTCTGAGGGGCACCGGGCCGGTCCACCAGGATCAGCCGCCCTTTGGCCTCCACGGCGGGAGGGTCGTCTGGGGCGGGTCCGTAGGAAGCCTTCCAGCCCGCCAGACGCCGGTCCAGCTCGGCCTTCAAAAGGGAGGGCTCCACGTCCCCGGCGAAGACAAACCGGCAACGGGAGGGCTGGATCAGGCTTCGGTGAGCCGACCGCGCATCGGCGGGAGAGAGGGCCAAGAGCGTCTCCTCGAAGCCCTCCGGGGGTCTTCCTCGCGGGTCCTCGCGGCCGAAGACGGCGGCCCTCGCCACGAGGCTCGCCACGCGTTGGGGGTTCTCGGGACGCGCACGCACCGAATCCAGGGCCTGGGCCCTTTCCCGCTCGAAGTCCGCGTCGGCGAGCGTGGGCCGAAGCAGGGCGTCGGCAAAGAGGTCGAGGGTGGGGCCGAGGCGGTTGGCGAGACCCTCGACCGTGACCGTGAGATCCCTCCATGCAGACCGGGCTTCGACGGAGGCGCCCAGGTCGTCCAGTGCATCCGCAAACGCGGCCGCGTCCCGGCCCCCCGCGCCCGAGGTCAAGAGCGTGGCGGTCAGGGAGGCCAGGCCGGCCTGGGTGGGCGGGAAGAGGCTCTCGCCGCCCCTTGCCACCGCCGCGCCCGAAACGAGCCCCGTGCCAGGGCGAGGCACGACGTAGAGGCGCGCGCCGCACTCGAGGTCCATCTCCACCGGAACGGGAAGCCGGACGGCCTTCTCTGGAAAGGCCGGAGGCATGGCGTCGAGGACCGCGGGATCGGAGGCGGTCCCCTCGGGAAGGACCCTCAGGTCCAGGCGCCCTTCCCCGAACACCTTCCCGCACCAGAATCGAACCTCCGCACCCGACACATCCAGCCACCGGCGGAGGTCTCTGCGGAAGGAGTCGGGGTCTCCGAAGGCCCACTGGTAGGCGTTGATCTGGTCCGCGCGCTCCTGGAGGCTCTCCATCCGGCGCAGGAAACGAGCCTCGATCTTCGCCTTGGCCCGCTTCAATTCGGCTTCCGAGGGGCCTTCCCTTTTGAGGAGGTGGATCTCCTCCAGGACGATTCGTTTGATGCGCTCCAGATCGCCCCCCTGGGAGGCGATGACGTCTACCGTGAACTCGCCGTTAAGCCGTCTCGAGTCCTGGTACACGTTCACCTCCTGGGCCATCCGTTCGTCGAGGACCAGGCGGCGATGGAGGCGGGAGGCGGCCCCATCCCCCAGGGCCATGGCGGCGAGGTCCATGGGGGCGTCCCCTTCGGAGTAGGCGGCCGGAGAGGGCCAGACGAGGAAGAGACGGGGAAACTCCACCTGGTCCAGGAGGAGCCTCCGCACCTCGCCCTTCAGGGCGGGCTCGGGCGCCGTCAGCCGTGGGGGGATCGGGGCGGCGGGAACGGCTCCGAAGAGCCGGGTCACGAGGTCTCGAACGGCGGAGGGGTCGAAGTCGCCCGCCACCACGAGGGTGGCGTTGGAGGGAACGTAGTAGGTGGCGAAAAAGTCCTTCACGTCCTGGAGGGTGGCCGCCTCGAGGTCCTCGTGGCTTCCGATGACCGGGTGGCGGTAGGGGTGGCCTTCGGGGTACAGCGCTGCGGGCACGGCGAGGAAGGCGCGGCCGTAAGGGGCGTTCTCGTAGCTCTGGCGCCGCTCGTTCCTCACGACGCTGCGCTGGAGGTCCAGTTTCTCCTGGGTCATGGCCTTGCCCAGGCCCTCCATGCGATCCGCCTCCAGCCAGAGGAGGGTGGGAAGGAGGCTGGAGGGCCCCCACGAGTAGTAGTTGGTGCGGTCGCTGCTGGTGGAGGCGTTGTTGGCTCCGCCTCCGTTTTCCATCAGCACGTCGAAGCGGTTGCCCGGCGCCCGCCCGGTGCCCATGAACATGAGGTGTTCGAAAAGGTGGGCAAATCCCGTGCGGCCCTGGGCCTCGTCCTTGGAGCCGACTCCGTACCAGAGGTTCACGGTGGCCTGGGGGAGCCGGTGGTCTTCGTGGAGGATCACGGTGAGGCCGTTGGAGAGGGTGAACGTTTCGCACGGGGCGTTCTGGGCCGAAAGATCCACGGCGGCGAGGGCCAGGAGAAGGGCGGTACGGATCACGGTGCGCAAGAAGTGCATGGGGGGCTCCTCGAGAGGGGGCCGGCGGAGGTGGGCCACCGGCGGCCGGGCTCGCCGCCCACTCTAACCTTCCCGGTGGGGCGGGGCAAGGCGCTCCTCCCCGCCGGGGCCCTCCTCCAGCGGGGCGGAGCGCCGTCTTCGGCGCTCCTCCACCGCTCGTCTCAGAATGTATTCGATCTGCCCGTTCACGCTCCGGAGTTCGTCGGAGGCCCAGCGGTTCACCTCCTCCCAGAGTTCGGGGCTCAGCCGGAGCAGAAAGGCTTTCCTGGGCACGGGGGCCTCCTAGTAGAGCGTGCCCGCGTTGATCACCGGATGGGCCTCCCGCTCCCCGCACAGCACCACGAGAAGGTTCGAGACCATCTGGGCCTTGCGCTCCTCGTCGAGCTGGACGATCCCTTCCGCCCCCAGGCGGTGAAGGGCCATCTGCACCATTCCGACGGCGCCCTCGACGATCTTCTGGCGGGCGGCGATGACGGCGGAGGCCTGCTGGCGCTTGAGCATGGCCTCGGCGATTTCCGGCGCGTAGGCCAGGTGGCTGAGGCGCGCCTCCACCACCCGCACCCCCGCCTTGTCCAGGCGGGCCTGGAGTTCCTTCTCCAGGGCGCCCGAGACCTCGTCGAGGTTGCCGCGCAGGGAAATGACGGCCCCTTCCTCTTCCCAGGCGTCGTAGGGGTACGAGCTGGCCAGATGCCTCAGGGCCGATTCGCTCTGCACCGTCACGTACTCCACGTAGTGTTCCACCTGGAAGCAGGCCGCGAAGGTGTCCTCCACCTTCCAGACGACGACGGCGGCGATCTCGATGGGGTTGGCCGCGCTGTCGTTCACCTTCAACTTCTCCGAATTGAGGTTGTGGAAGCGAAGGGAGATCTTCTTCTGGGTGGCGAAGGGGTTGACCCAGAAGAACCCGTTGCGCTTGACCGATCCCTTGTAGTCTCCGAAGAGGACGATGACGGCGGCCTCGTTCGGCTGGAGGATCAGAAAGCCCTTGGTGGCCAGAATGGCCAGGAAAAGGAGGATCATGGCGACGATCACCAGGGAGATCCCTGGACCCGTTTGGTTCTGGGACAGAAGGAAAACGCCCCGGAGAAAGACGGGAAGCGTGAGGGCGAACAGAAGAACGTCGAGAATCACCATGAACCAACCCGACTGCGGCAGATACGGTCTCTCGTTCGACATGGCCAGCGTCTCCTCTTGTGTGCGATCAAAATGATATCACCATGAAATCGTCTTGTCAAGGGCTTTCCTGGCCGGCCCCGCATTTCTTCCGAGAAGGCCCCCGTGTACACTCGAGCAGGAGAGGCGGACCATGGCGGGGACCAAGGCGGCGGGATTGACGGCGGCGGCGGTCGCCGCGGCGGGCTGGGCTCTCTGGATCGCGCAGAAGGGGCCTTCGGCCCCGGTGGTGCCCCCCTCCGGGTTTTACGATGCCCTTGTCTTGGCGGGCGCCCCGGCGGTCCTCCTTCTCGCCGTTTTCCTGGGGGTGCGGTGGCCCCGCGAAACGGGGGTCCTCCTCCTCCTCGGCGCCTCCCTCGCCTCCCTCGGCGTGGGGCTTCGACCCGGCGTCTACGCCCGGGACTTCTTCCTCGCTTTTTCCCTCACGGTGTTGCCCTCCCTGCTGGCTGGGGCGCTCCTCATGGCGGCCGGCCGTTCGAGTTCCTCCGTCCCCCCGCGGCCAAGACCCGGGGCCGAAACAAAGCGGGCCGTGCGCCCGTAAAGCACCGGGGGGTGGGTGCATCCCCGACGAAAACCTAGGGACCCTTACGAAACCGATGGAGGAGTAGGCGATGAGAAATCCTCTTTACGCCGCGGCGCTCCTGTTGGCCGCGGGGATGGCGGCCGGTGCGCAGACGGGTGAAAGCCACCTCATGCGCCTGGCGGACGTGCATGAAGACCGGCTGGTGTTCACCTACGAGGACGACCTGTGGACCGCCTCCACTCGAGGGGGGGACGCTTCCCGTCTCACCCGGGACGAGGGCGCCGAGCGGTACGCGAAGTTCAGCCCCGACGGAAGGCGGATCGCGTTCACGGGTCAGTACGACGGCGGGGTGGACGTGTACGTGATGGACGCGGCGGGGAGCCCGCCGGTGCGTCTCACCTACCATCCGGCCCCGGATCTGGTTCTGGGATGGACGCCGGACGGGGCTTCGGTCCTCTTCCGCTCCCGAAGGGAGTATCCCTTCCGAGGAGAGCAGGTGTATGCCGTTCCGGCGGAAGGCGGGACCGAAAGAAAACTCCCCGTGGACCGCGCCGGACTCGCGGCCCTTTCCCCCGACGGGAAGAGCCTGGCCTACTGCCGGCTCTCCAACGAAAACGCCACGTGGAAGCGGCACCAGGGCGGGGACGCCCAGGAAATCTGGATGGGCAGCCTCGAGAAGGCCGACTTCCGCGTGATCGCTCCGTGGAAAGGCATCGACAACTTCCCCATGTGGGAAGGCCAGGCCATCTACTTCGCGTCCGACCGGGAGGCCGGCACCATGAACCTCTTCCGCTACGACGTGGGGACGGGGGAGGTCCGGGCGCTCACCCACTACACCGATTACGACGTGAAGTACCCCTCCTCGGGGCCCGGCGCCATCGTTTTCCAGTACGCCGAGAGCCTCCACCTCCTGGATCTCGCCTCGGGTGCCGTCCGGAAGGTCGACATCCGGATCCCCAGCGACCGCGTTCCGATCCGTTCCGAATTCGTCGCCGCGAAAGCCGGCCACGGCGCCTTCGGCCTGAGCCCCGACGGCTCCCGGCTTCTGTATGAATACCGGGGGGAGATCCTGTCCGTCCCCGTGGACAAGAAGAGGGGAGAGCCCGTGAACCTGACCCGCGCCTCCGGCTCGCGCGAGAAGGATCCCGTCTGGTCTCCGGACGGAACGCGCGTGGCCTTCCTCTCGGACCGGACCGGCGAGGAGGAGGTCTATCTCGCCGACGCGGAGGGGCTCATGCCCTGGAAGCCCCTCACCACGGGCGGCCTCGGATTCCGGATGCGCCTGACGTGGTCGCCCGACTCCAAGTGGCTCCTCTTCTCCGACAAGTTCATGAAACTCAATCTCGTGGAAGCGGCGACGGGCAAGATCACGGTGATCGACCGGGGCGAATACGACGATGGGTGGGAACGGTGGGGCATCCAGGATTTCACCTTCTCTCCCGATTCCCGCTGGATCGCCTACACCAAGAAGCTCGAAAACACGTACGAGGCCATCTACCTCTACAGCCTGGACTCGGCCAAGTCCACACCGCTGACCGACGGCATGGCCAACTCCTGGAGCCCCTCCTTCGATCCGGGGGGGAAATACCTCTACTTCCTCTCGGACCGGGCCTTTCATCCGGTCATGGGGACGGTGGGCCAGGACCACGTCTTCTTGAACATGGCCTCGCCTTTCCTGGCCGTCCTCAAGGCCGGAACTCCGTCTCCCTTCAGTCCGGAGTTCGAGGCCTCGGAGCCCTCCGCCGAGGCCAAGGACAAGAACTCCAAGGAGAAGGCCAAGCCGGGAATGCCCTCGGGGCCGTCCATCGACCTCGCCGGATTGGCCGAACGCGTCCTGCCCGTCGAGGGAGTGGAACCCGGCAACTACTTCCGGCTCGAGGCCACGGAGTCGGGATTTCTCTTCCTTTCCAAGACCGAGCCCGAGTTCCTCAAGTACCAGACCGTCACCGACGCCAACGAAACGTCCTGTGACCTCATGGCCTACGATCTTTCCGAGAAGAAGGCCGAGAGCGTGACCTCGGGCGTCGAGAACTACCACCTTTCGGCGGACCGGAAAAAGATGGTGGTTCGATCCAAGGGGACCTTCTCCGTGTCGGGGACCGGCCAGAAGGCCAAGCCCGATGAGGCCGTGGACCTTTCGGACGTGAAGGTCCGGGTGGACCGGATGGCGGAGTTCGGCCAGATCTTCGACGAGGCCTGGCGCATCGAGCGCGACTGGTTCTACGACCCGAATCTCCACGGCCTGGACTGGAAGAAGACGGGGGACATGTACCGGCGCTTTCTTCCGAACTGCGGAAACCGGGCCGACCTCAACTACCTCATCGGGGAGATGATCTCCGAACTCAACACGGGCCACACCTACGTGAGCGGTGGGGACCTGGGGGACTCGGGACCGCGGTCCACCGTCGGCCTTCTGGGATGCGATTTCGAAGTGTCCGACGGCGGAGCGTTCCCTGTCATCCGCCACATCCTCCCCTCCTACCCCTGGGACTCGGACCACCTGTCGCCCCTCCGGGCGCCCGGCCTCCCTGTCCGGGAGGGCCAATACCTGATCGCCGTGGACGGGGAGACGATCTCTCCCTCGTCGAACCTGTACGCGTATTTCGAGAACAAGGCGGGGAAGACGGTCCGCCTCACGGTGAACGACCGGCCCTCCAAGGAGGGCGCCCGCACCTTCCGCGTCAAGACGCTTCGGAGCGAGGCGACCCTGCGCTACCGGGAGTGGGTGGAACGCAACCGGGCGTATGTGGACAAGGCCTCCGGGGGGGCCGTGGGGTACGTGCACCTCCCCGGCATGATGGAGGACGGCCTCATCGAGTTCGCGCGGTACTTCTATCCCCAGATCGACAAGAAAGCCATCCTCCTGGACGCCCGGTACAACGGGGGCGGGTTCACCAGCGGCATGATCATCGATCACCTGGAGCGAAAGGTCTGGGCCGTGACCCAGCCCCGAGAAGGCAGGCCCTCCCTGAACCCCGAGGCGGCGTTCTGGGGCCCTTACGCCCTCCTCATCAACGAGGACACGGGCAGCGACGGCGAACTCTTCTCCGAAGCCGTCAAGATCAAGGGACTCGCCAAGATCTTCGGGATGAGGACCTGGGGAGGCGCCTTCGGCATCGAGGCCCACCAGGACCTCGTGGACGGTGGGACCGTCACGCCTCCCCAGTTCGGCCTTTACGGGCTGGACCGCCGCTGGCTCATCGAGGGACGGGGCGTGGACCCCCACGTGGAGGTGCAGAACCTGCCCGGGGAGGTCTTGAAGGGAAAGGACGCCCAGTTGGACGCCGCGCTGGGATACCTGATGGACCTCGTAACCAAGAACCCCCAGGAGGTCCCTCCGCCCCCGCCCTACCCCAACAAGGCGAGGCCGGCCGGGTCCGACATCTCCAGGCCCTGATCCCGTCGCAACGGATGGCCCAAGGCGCGGGGGCACGGTTCGCCGTGCCCCCGCTTCCTTTCATCACGCTTCAAGGTATGCTGTGGGTGGAGGTCGATCGATGCGCGGATCTCGGGAACAAGCGGCGGCGTGGGCCGGTGCGGCGGTCTGTCTCGTCCTCACGCTCTTCTCCTGCGCCCCCCGCGGCGCGGTGGGCCGGGAGGGGCTCTCACCGGCGCCCGGGGCACCGCCCCGCCTGCTGTGGGTGCAGGGGCCGGAGGGCCGGCTTCGCGTGGAGGACGGGGGACGGGGCGGGATCCCCGTCGTTTTCGTCCACGGGCTCGGAGGCGACCGCCGGGTCTGGGCGGCCCAGCTCGAGCACCTCCGGAAAACGCGTCGCGCCATCGCGCTGGACCTGAGGGGCCACGGGGAGTCGGACCCCTCGCCCGACCCGCGGGGCGCCTACGCGCCCCAAGGCTTTGCGGAGGACGTGGAGGCCGTGGCGAACGCCCTCGGTTTGAAGAGGTTCGTCCTCGTGGGCCACAGCCTGGGGGGGGCCGTCGTCGGGGCGTATGCGGGCGACCATCCCGGCCGCGTGGCCGGGCTCCTCTTCGACGACCCCGTGGGCGCCCTCAATCAGATTCCGCGGGCGAGCATGGAGTCCTGGCTGGAGGGTTTTTCGAGTGAATCCTACGATGCGTACTGGCCCGTCTGGCTGGGCGAGATGCTGGCGCCGGCGAAGCCTGAGGTGCGCGACCAGGTGCTGAAGACCTTCGCCTCCACGACCCCCGAGGCGGTCCGTGCAGCGATCATGAGCCTGAGTCTCTACGACCCCGTCCCCGCCCTGGAAAGGTACCGCGGACCCATGCTCACCGTTGTCACGCCGGAAAACACCAAGCCCTTTTCGCTCCATAACGCCGTGGCGGGCCTGCCGTACCGGATCGTGCAGGGAACGAGCCACTGGATCATGATGGACGACCCCACGGCCTTCAACGCCATCCTGGACGAGTTCCTTCAGAAGCTGAGGTAAGGGCTACCGCCGCGGCGCCGATCTGTGACGCGGGTCACCTCCCACCGGGCCGGGGGAGGCAAGTGGGAATCCTTCCATCGCCTCGGCGTTCCACCGTACAGAGCAAGATTCCATCCCATTTCATTTGAGGGGCCGAACGGAACGGGACGAGCCCGCGGATTCGCCTTCTGCGCCTCGGACCTTCCGCGAGAAAGGCCGCCATCAACGCCTGCCGCCGGCGGGTCCCCCCCCGGAAAGGGCCGTCCGGCTTTGAATTCAAAGGGCGCTCTCGCCCGGGAGGGGCGCCCCCAGCCAGAAGGAGCACACCATGCCTACCCCAACCCTCAACACCAAGAAGGTGGAGGACCTCAGCCTCCGCGTCGTGAACGACATGGGCGGCGCGTTCACCATGGCCCTGGGATACATCGGAGACCGCCTGGGCCTCTTTCGCGTTCTGGCCCAGGAGGGCCCCATGTCGAGCGTGGAGCTGGCCCAGAAGATGGGCCTCAACGAGCGGTACGTCCGGGAGTGGGCCAAGGCCCTGGTGGCCGCGGACTACCTGGACTACGACCCGAAGTCGGGGCGCATCCACATGACCGAAGAGCAGGCCCAGGTCCTCGCCAGGGAAGACAGCCCCGCCTTCGTGGGTGGCGCCTTCCATTTCACGACGCCGTCCATCTACAACGTTCCGAAGATCCTCGAGGCCTTCAAGAAAGGAGGCGGCATCGCCTACTCGGAGATCGGAGAGGAAATCCCCGAGGCCATCGAACGCTTCTTCCGCCCGGCCTACGTCAACTTCCTGGCCAGGGACTGGGTGGGCGTGGTGCCCGGTCTGACGGAGAAGCTCCAGAAGGGGGCCCTCGTGGCCGATGTGGGATGCGGGGCCGGCCAGTCCTCCGTGGCCCTCGCCAAGGCGTACCCCAAGTCGAAGGTGGTGGGCGTGGACAACGACGCCCGGAGCATCCAGCGGGCCCAGAAGCTGAAGTCCTCCCAGAGGGTGGACAATGTGGAGTTCATGCAGGCGCCCGCCCATGAACTGCCGAAGAACAAGAAGTACGACCTGATCTGCAGCTTCGACTGCATCCACGACATGGCCGATCCGAGGAAAACCCTTCGCACGCTGCACGACGCCCTCGCCGACGATGGGGTGTACCTCTGGTCCGAACCGGCCACCTCCGACCAGCCTCTCGAGAATCGGAACCCCGTGGGCCGAGCCTTCGCCGCCGTGAGCCCCCTCCACTGCCTCACGGTCTCCCTCGCCAGCCACGGGGAAGGCCTGGGCACGCAGCTCGGCCTCAAGGGCGTCCAGGAACTCGCTCGGGAGGCCGGTTTCACCAGCGTGGAGCCCCTTCCCATTCAGAACCCCCTGCACCGAATCTACGCGCTGCGCCGCTGAGACCATCGGGAAGCCGCGGCGGGCGGGGATCCATTCCTCCCCGCCGCGGCCCACCCTGGGGGGCTTTCCGGCCGAGTTCTCGTGAGATAGACTCGGATTCTCGGCCAGGGGGCCTTCCAGGGAGGTCCGTTTGGATCATCGTCCGGTCCTGACCACGGAGCGCCTCCTCCTTCGACCCTTTTCGCCGGATGACGCCCCCCACCTGGCCCGCCTGTGCGCGGACCGCGAAATCGCCTCCACCACCTTGCTCATCCCCCATCCGTACACGCTCGAAGACGCCCGCTCCTTCATCCGGACCCAGACGGACGCGTGGGAGCAGGGAACGGCGGCCGTGTTCGCCGTGACCCTCCGGGAAACGGGGGAGCTCCTGGGGGCCATCGGCCTGCACTTGGAGCGGGAGCACCACCGGGCCGAGGTGGGGTACTGGATCGGAACCGCCCACTGGAACCGGGGATTCGCCACGGAGTCGGTCAAGGCCGTGGTCCGGTTCGGCTTCGAGGATCTTGGGCTGCACCGGATTCACGCGCACCACTTCGATCGGAACCCGTCCTCGGGGCGGGTCCTCTTGAAGGCCGGCTTCGAGTTCGAGGGAACCCTCCGGGACCACGTGTTCAAATGGGGCGCCTACGAGGACTGCCGGCTGTACGGCATCGTGCGCGGCGTCGAGGGAGAGGGGACGCGATGATTCGATGGAGCCGGGCCTTGGTGTGGCTGGGGGCGGCGCTGGGGGGCGCCGTTTCACCCGCGGCGGCGTCGGCCTACAAAGGAATGGCCGTGGGTCTGCCGCCCGAGCCTTCCCTCCTCGTCCTCGTTCTGCGCATCCTGGCGGGCGGCCTGGCCCTGGTTCTCCTTCTGGCCGGGGGTAAGGCGGCCAGGTTGTCCGCAGGTGCCTTCTTCCTGATCGTGGGCGGCGGGGTGTCCTATTTCTTCCTCTCCTCCCTTTCCTACCTGCTCGCCGCGGCCGGCGCCTTCCTGTTTCTCGCCGTCCTGATGCGGGTCTTCCTTCACCTGCCCCGTCTGGCGTCGGCTCTCTTGGCTCTCTGGCCCCTGCCCCTGGCGTACGCGGCGTATGTCCTGAATCAGGGAACGCTGCGCCCCAAACCCATCCCCCTCCTCGTCCTGGCGGCCGGGGGGGCCCTCCTCGGAGCGCTCCTTCCCAGGGCGGGCCAGGTCCTCCAGGCCTCCACCCTGGGCGCGATCCTTCTGGGGGCCGCGACGCCCTGGGCGGAAGGGTATTGGATTCTGGCCGCGGCCGCGGCGGTTTCCCTGGCCTGGCAGGCGCTTCTCCTTTTGTGGCTGGCCCCGGCGCCCCTCCCCTGGACCGAATCGGCGGAGGTCCGGTCCCGGCGACTGAGACACGAGTGGCGGCAGGCTCTGAAGTGGGGAGCCGGCATGCTGCTTCTCGTGTTCATGGCCCCTTCGCTGGTCGCGCCGGCGCCGGGGTCCGACGAGGCCCATCCAGGGCGGATGGACGCGCTCCGCAAATCGGGCGGGCTGGGCCGTCCCGGGCTGCTCCTTTCCGCGGCGGACTCCTACTACCTGTTCGGGAAAGCCCACCCCGTGGCCATCCTCTCGGAGGGCGGCGGCTGGGCCGCCCGTCTGGCCCTTCCCTGGGTGGGGGCGAGTCCCTCCAAGAAGGTGCACGGGCTGCGAACGGTGAAGGACGCGCAGGAAATCGACCGCATCCGACGGGCGTCGGCCCTCACCGCCAAGGCGATGGAGAACGCACGGCCCCTCATCCGGCCGGGTGCGAACGAGTCGGAGGTGGAAGCGGCCGTGCTGGCCACCTTCCGGAGCCTGGGGGCCTCCGGGCTTGCCTTCGAGCCCGTCGTGGGGTCCGGGCCCAACGCCGTCCGGCCCCACTACATGGACAACGACGCGGAGCTCCGGGATGGCTTCCTGGTCCTGGACATCGGCTGCATGGTGGAGGGGTATGCTTCGGACATGACGCGGACCTTTCCCGTGGGGGAGGCCACGCCCGCCCAGAAAGCGCTTTATCGAACGGTGCTCCAGGCCAAGGCCGCCGCCTCCTCCGCCGCCCGTCCCGGCGCGCCCTACGCGAGCGTGGACCAGGCCGCCCGAGTCGTCATCGAGAAGGCCGGCTTCGGGCCGTACTTCAGCCACGGCATCGGCCACCATGTGGGAATCAAGGTTCACGATGTCCATGCCGGGGTGCTGGCCCCGGGGATGGTCGTGACCATCGAACCGGGAATCTACATCCCGGCGGACGCCGAGGTGGATCCTGCGTACAGAGGCCTTGGCGTTCGGATCGAAGACACCTATCTGATCACCCAGGCGGGGGCCGAGCGTCTCGGGGGGTATCCCGAGGATCCACTCGGGCTGGCGGACGCAGACCGTCCGGTCGATCCTCCGGAGGGCGGCCAGCCCCTCAAGGACCCGGACAAAGCCTTGTGATTTCCGAACGAAGGCGTTCCAGGTCCTCCTCCCCGCGAGGGCCCCAACCCTCCTCCCGCCTCCTGCGCCCAAAGGCGAGTTCCACCAGGGCCCTTCTCAGGGGCTGAACGGCGCCCTTCTGGATGTGGGGGCCCCGGTAGCCCGAGAAGGGGAGGACCGCCAGGGCCTTGAGGGGAATCCGATTCTCCCGGACCTCGTGTCGAAGCCGGTTGACGATCCACCGCCTCTCCACGGCCCAGAGAAGAGGGACCACCATGAGAAGTCCGACGCCGCCCACCCAGTGGACGAACAGGGCCGCCGCGACTCCGGGGAGGTCGAGGGAGGCCAAAAGGTTGTGGAGAGCGTGAAGCCCGACGGCCGCCGCCAGCCCCATGGGGGGAAAGAAAAGGACCGCGAGGGGATTGCGGTGGAAGACCCGGCCCAGACCGAACCCGATTCCCGTGAGCGCCGTGAAAAGGGAGTGGTTGAGCATGAAGCCCAGGTTCCGGACGCCGAAGACGAGGGCCCCCAGCTCCACTCCACCCTGGGAAAGGGCCCCGACGAAATAGAAGAGGTCCTCCACGAAGGAGAACCCCACCCCGACGGCGGCCCCGTACACCATTCCGTCCAAAACGTCGTCGAATTCCTTTTGATAGAGCAAGACGGCGAGGAGCAGGGCGGCCGCCTTGGCCGCCTCCTCCACCGGCGGAGCCAGGAAGACCGTGCCGAGCAAGGCCCCCATTTGCGGTCCCGCGAGGGCCTGGAGGGGAACCTGCACGGCCGTTTCGAGCACGCAGGAGAGCAGGATCGCGGGGACGGCCCCCCATCCGGCGCACAGGAGCAGAATGGACCAGGGCTCCCGCTCGTACCGGTCGGCCAGCCAGATGAGGGCGAGGAGGAGCGCGGAAAGGGGAACGTTGACCGCCAGGTACAGGGCCAGGGACGCCAATCCCATCGGCTACCCCGGTCCCGGACCGCCCATGGCATGGACCAGGGCGCGGAGGTGCCGGGCGTCGGAGCCGCAGCAGCCTCCCAGGAGGCGCAGACCGAACCGGCGGTGAAGGTCCAGCAGGCCGGCGCCAAAGGCCTCGGGGGCCTCGGCATCCAGCTCGGGCCTCCCATCCAGTTCCTCCGGGCTCAAGGGCGAGGTGTTGGCCTGGATACCCAGAATCCTGTCCAGACATCGGTTGGACCCCGCCCGGGCTCGCGCCGCCGAGAGAGCGGCGGCCGCGTTGCGGGAGTGGACGCAGTTCAGCATGTGAAGGAGAGGCGGAGGGGACGTTTCCTGGTCCACCCGGTCCACCGCCTGCTCCAGCGGAGTCCCGTCGAGGAGGTGGCCCGAGGGCCGCACCACGTAGCTCGCCAGGTAGGGAAGCCCCGTTCGGGCCATGGCGCGGCACAGGCCAAGGGCTTCGGGCAGGGTGCACTGGGTGGCCGCCTGGAATCCGTCGACGCCCGCCCGGGCCAGGGCCTCCGCCTGGGGACCATGGAAGACCTCGGCCTCCGCGGCGGGAAGCCCCTCCTCGGGCCGATACGAATCCCCCCGGCTTCCCATGAGGCCGAGAACGAGCACCCGTTCCCCGTACGGACCCCACTCCCCGCGCAGATCCTGAAGGAATCGGACTCCTTCCCCGTTCACGTCGGAATCCTCCAGGCCCGCGGCACGAAGCCTTTCGAAGTTGGCCCGCCAGGTGGGCGAGAGAAGGATAAGAGGGACGCCCGCCATTCGGCCGACGTCCAGGTACTCCTCGTAGATGCGGCGGAGGGTGCGGCGTCCCGCTTCGGAGAGAACCAGCGCCGCGTGCACCACGTGAGAATCGAGCCGTACCGCCGGGTCCCGCCGAAGGCGCTCCACCACGGCGCCCTCCAGGAGGACCCACGGTGCGGAGCGGATAACGGCAGAGACGTCCATGCACGATCCCTCGAAAAAGCCTCGCCCGCAGATTGTACCTCACGCCCGTGCCTCCACACGCATTGCCCGCATCCGTCATGGGGCCACTTGGCGGACGGGCCGTCCCCCGCCCCGTCCACACTTGCGCAGGAACCTCCGGGAGCCCTATTCTGGCTGCTCGAGAGGGCGAGGGAGCCATGGCCAACGGACCGTACGATCCGGATGTGTACCGAAGGTTCGCGGAAAACCTGCGAGCCTCCCTTGCCGGGGACAATGTGGAACGGGCGTCCATGCGGCGTCTGCGGAAGCGGGCCTTGCAGACGGCCTTCCGCACGCGAAGCGGCGCCCCTCTATGGTGGTCGGCCGTCTCTTCCCGCGTCGCTTCCAAGACCGTTTACCTCGGGTCCGGGTCGGATGTTGTCCTTCCACGGCCCAGCGCAGAACAGCTGTCCATCGTGGCGCGCGCGCCCGAGCAGCTCCACAAAGTGCTCCAGCTCGTGCGCACCATGCCCTTCGTTCACGCGCGGAGGCAGATGGGCGACAACCCCGAGTTCAACCCCATTTGCAACCTCTACGTGTGCACGGCCGACGCCAAGAACCACCGCCTGGCCTACGAATGGGCCTCCACCCTGGGCGACGTGAAGAGGGGGCGGCCCGGGCCCGAGTTCTTCATGATCGACATTCCCATGGAGCACCAGCTCCGAATGCAGGTGCTGACCCTGCCCGAACAGGACGTGAACGTGGCCCTCGGAACCGACTACACGGGGGAGTGCAAGAAGGGGTTCCTCCGCCAGGCCATGTACCGCGCCGACCAGCGTGGGATGCTGGGTCTGCACGCGGGCACCAAGATCGTGAGGGCCCGCGACGAGAAGTCGGGCAAGCTCAAGACCTACGCGGTGTTCATGTTCGGCCTCACGGCCACGGGAAAGTCCACCTGGTCCTGCCACCAGCTCGGGCTCGATCCGGAGGCGGGCGAGGGAACCTGGGTGGCCCAGGACGACATCGTGTTTCTCCGCCGGGACGGCTCCTCCTACGGAACGGAGCAGAACTACTACGTCAAGACGGACGTGGACCTCACGATGCAGGAGGCCATGTACCGGGCCCTGTCCCACCGGAGCGCCCTGCTCGAGAACGTCATGGTGAATCACCGGGGGGAGGTGGACTTCCTGGACGAGCGCCTCGGCGAGAACGGGCGAGGCGTGCTCGATCGCCGTGAACTCAAGGTGAGGCGCGGCGGACGGACCGTGTCCATCTGCCACGACTCCATCAACACCCCGCCCCTCGAAGAGGTGGACGGCATCGTCTTCGCCTTCATCACCCGGCGCAACACCATCCTGCCCTTCGCCCAGCGGCTCACGCCCGACCAGGGGGTCCTGGCCTACCTGTGGGGCGAATCCAGCCACTCCTTCGCCACCGTCCCCGCCAAGGCGGGGGAATCGGTTCGCATCGTGGGGATGGACGATTTCATCATCGGCGCCCAGGGTCGGAAGGTGAACGCCTTCTACGACATCGTGAAGGACCTCTGCTCCCGCCATCCGGGGAAGGTCCACTTCCTTCAGTACAACACCGGCGGGATGGGCGAGATCATCGACGTGGATGGAGCCACCGGGAAGAAAACCCTGGTCCGGAAGGTCCAGCGGGTTCCCATCGACCTCATGGCCGCCCTGCAAAGAGGGGACCTGAGGGGCTCCAACGTATACCGCAAGGGACGCTTCGGGACCGAGGAGGTGGTTTCCGGCGACGGGCTCGACCTCTCGGCCTGGGACCCGGCGCGCTTCTATTCGGAGGCGCAGATCGCCGCCTTCGTGAGGGAGATGGTGGAGGGGCGGCGGGCCTTCACCGAGGAGATCGCCGCACAGGGACTCAAGAAGGAGATCCGCGACCTCGCCCACCGGGAACTCGATGCGGTGGACGGGCGGACGCCGAAGGTGGAGCCCTGGGCCCCCGCGGTTCCCGGCGCCTCGGAGGCCGCCGAGGACCGCCTGCCCCTCTCCCCTTACATCGCGCCGTGGGAGCCGCGCCGATCGGGGCGCGACCCGCTTCCCTTCCGGAGGGGAGGCCGGTGAGTCCATGAAAACTCGCCGTCCGCTCGGGGCGGGCCTCACGCTCCTGGCCGCCGCGGCTCTCTGTGCCTCGACCCGCTCGGCCTCCGGACCTCCCGGGCCCCCCGGACCCTCCACCGTATGGGTGGAGACCTTCGCCAGCGCCGCCTCCTTCCGCGCGGATTGGACCGTGAAGAAGTGGCGGGGAGCGGTGGACCTGCTCTTCGGAACGTGGGAGGGCCTCCCGACCTTGAATCTCGTCAGCCGGTCCTCTTCGTGGGCCTTCCTTCGAAGGGTCGAGGTGGACCTGTCCAAGACCCCCGTTCTCGCCTGGTCCTGGCGCGTGGATGCGTACCCGCCTTCGGGGGACGGCCGGAGGGCCGAATCGGACGACGAGCCCGCCCAGGTGTACCTCTTTTTTCCGGGCAAAGGGCTTGCCGGCAAACTCCAGCCCCGAATCCTCGGCTACACCTGGGAAACGGTGCCCGAGGCCGGGACGTTCTACCATTCGCCCAAGAACGACGAGACCCGCGTCTTCGTGCTGAGAAACCGCCGCGATGGCCAGGGGGTCTGGGCCTCGGAAGCGAGGGACGTGGCGGGGGACTTCCAAAAGGCCTTCGGGGAACCGGCGCCCGCGCCCCTCGCCGTCTGCTTCCAGATCGACTCGGACGACACCGCCTCCTCCGCCCGAAGCGCCTTCGCCGCCCTCCGCTTCACGTCGCGCTGATCCCGGATTCTCCCCTCAGACCGCCGACAGAGCGTCCACCAGGAGTCGGGCCTGGGCTTCGGGGCTCCCCACCGAAGTGTTGAGCAGGACGGTTCGGCCGAGGGCGAAGAGGTGCTCGTGGCGGGCTCGGAGCTGGTCCACCCGGCCCGTGTCGAGGAGGCCCAGGAGGTGGGGATTGAGCAGGGAAGGCCCCACGCCCCGGTGACCGGGCAGGCTGCCGTCGGCCAGCATGCGGGCGGCGTCCCGGGGCTCGATCGTTTTCAGCGCGGGCAAGACGGGATCCCTGGCCAGCAGCACGCAGAGCTTCACCGAAGTCCGCCGCGTGTGGCGAGCGGAACCCCCGAGCCAGTAAGGGTCCAGCATGAGCCGTCCGTCCACGCTGGCCGCCGGGCAAGCGGCGGCGCCCTTGTCCAGGGGGCACGCGTCCGAGTCCTGGCAGTACTCGATCCGGCACTCCTCCCTCCGCGTGACCACGTTCTCCAGCTTGGACCGCTCCAGCAGTGCCCCGATTTCGGGCAGATGTTTGGCCCACTTGGCTTTGAGGTAGAGCTTCCTTTCCGGAAGGTCCGCCGTGGCGCCGCTCGCTCCGAGGCGGACCAGGACCACGTCGGAGGAGACCAGTCGGGCGCCGTCGCGGGCGAGGGCCGCGGCGAGGAGGCCCGTCCGCCCCGTCCCCGGGCCGCCCCAGACGAGGGCCCCCTTGCCGCCGACGTCGAGGGCGGCGGCGTGGGCGAGAAGGGCCCCGGAGGCCCGGGAGGCGGTCTCGCCCGCGAGGGCCAGGGCCGCGGAGCGGACCTGGCCGTACAGGGCCGTGTTGAAGAGGAAAGCCGTGGCCGTCTCCAGGGAGAGGTGGGCCTGGGGCTCCCTTCCGGGAGCGTCCTTTACGGCGTAGACCACCGCGTGGGGCTCGATATCCCCTTCCAGGGAGGCGGGGTAGAAGTTCTCCTGGAAGAAGTCCGCGAGGTGGGGGGAGTTGGTCCTCAGCTGGACGACGGCCCCGCACAGGGAAGCGTTCCACTCGAAGTAGCTGTCCGCGGGGAGCCCGCTCTGGGCCTCTTGTAGGAGGGCGTTCCGGGCCTCGTAGCCCGCCATGGGTCGGGCCTCCACGCAATCCCTCACCTTCGTGAGGACGTTGTTGAGGGCCCGGGGCTTCAACCGACGAGGGGCTTCCAGGCGGGCCAGGGCGCGGGAAATCCGGCGCAGGCCCTCCTCGATCCGATCCATGGAAGAGGCAAAGGAGAGCCGCAGGTGCTCGGGTGCCTGGAAGGCTTCCCCGGGAACCACGGCCACGTGGGCTTCCTTGAGCAGGTAATAGGCCAGGCCATAGGTGTTCCGGACCGGGGCTCCCTGAAACTCCTTGTCGAGGTACGCCGAGACATTGGGCAGGACGTAGAAGGCGCCCGACGGGGTTCCGCAGGACAGCCCCGGGATGGACTGAAGCCGGTAGACGATGGCGTTCCGGCGCCGCTCGAACTCCTGGCGCATCCTCTCCACATCGGTGGAGCAGGATCGCAGGGCCTCCACGGCGGCCTTCTGGACGAAGGACACGGCGTTGGAAGTGGCGTGGGACTGGATCTTGGAGCAGGCCGAAATGATCTCCTTGGGTCCCGCCGCGTAACCCAGCCGCCAACCGGTCATGGAGAAGGCCTTGGAGAAGCCGTTCACCACCACGGTGATCTTGCGGATGGCCTCCCCGAGGGAGGCGATGGAGACGAACCGCCGCCCGTCGTACAGGAGCTTCTCGTAGATTTCGTCGGAGAGGACGAGGACCTGCTCCTTCACGCACACCTCGGCCAGGGCCTCGAGGTCCTCGCGGGAGTAGGTGGCCCCCGTGGGATTGCACGGATAGTTGAGCACGAGGGCCTTGGTGTTGGGCGTGATGGCGGCCTGCAGGTCCCGGGCCTGAAGCCGAAAGCCCTCCTCTTCCCGGGTGGGGACGAGGACCGGGTTGGCGCCCGCCACGCGGACCTGATCGGGATAGGAGACCCAGCAGGGCGAGGGGATCAGAACGTCGTCGCCGGGCTCGAAAAGGGCAAGGGCCAGATGGAAGAGGTTGGCCTTGGCGCCCGTCGAGACGATCACCTCCTCGGGCGAAAAGCGCAGGCCGTTATCCCGCTCGAGCTTTTCGCAAATCGCCCGCTTGAGTTCGGGGATTCCGTCGTTGGCCGTGTACTTGGTGAAACCGGCGTCCAGCGCCGCCTTGGCCGACCGGATCACCGGGTCGGGCGTGGGGAAGTCGGGCTCCCCCACGGAGAAGTCCACCACGTCCACGCCCTGGGCCCTCATTTGCTGCGCCCTCGCCGTGATCCGGAGGGTGGGGCTCATCCCGATTCGGTTCACCCGTTCCGAAAGCATGCGGTCCCCTGCGAGCGCTTGGTCAGTCCTGCTTCTTCTTCAGGATGGCCTTCAGGTCGATACCGGTGAGGTTCTCCACCACCTCAGGGAGCTGGGCGAGGACCGAGGCCACCTGGCCGGTGATCTTGGGCGCCCCCTGGTTTTCCCCGACCATCACGATCTTGTCCACCTTGGCGAGGGGTTCGGCCACGGCGCGGGCCAGGTCCGGGAGGGTCTTGAGGGCGGTCTCCTGGAGGGCCGCATCGGTGTATTCCTTGTAGGCCGAGGCCTTGTCGCGCATGGCCTCGGCCTCCGCGGCCCCCCGCGCCCGGATGGCGTCCGCCGCCGCCGCGCCCTCCAGGCGGACCCCGGCCGCCCGCCCCTTGGCTTCGAGCTCCTTGCGGTACGCCTCCGTTTCGGCCTCCAGCTTGGCCTGGTACTGCATGGCTTCGGCCGGTCGTTTCACCGTGGCCTCGAGCTCCTTCTCCCGGCGCTCGATCTCCTTCTCCCCGACGCGCGCCGCCAGTTCCACCTCGGCGAGGCGGACGGCGAACTCCTGCCGCTTGAGCTCCTCCGAGAGCCTCGCCCGCTCGAGATCGTAGGAGACGTCCGCGGCGGCCCTCTTGACGTTCACGGCGGCCTGGAATTCGGCCCGCTGGATCTCGAAGTCCCGCGTGGCGCGGGCCAGTTCGGCCTCGGCGTTCAGGCGGGCCACGTCCCCCTCCTTCCGGTACTCGGAGGCGCGGATGGCGGCGTCGCGCTCGGTTTCGGCCTGGGCGATGGCCGCGTCGCGCTTTACCTCGGCGATGCGGCGGGCGCCCAGGGATTGGATGTAGCCCTGGGAGTCGCTAATGTCCTTGAGGGCGAAGGAAACGAGCTCCAGCCCCAGCCGCGCGAAGTCGTCGGCGGCGCGCTCGCGGACGCGCTCAGCGAATTCCTCGCGCTGGGTGTAGATCTCTTCCACGGAGAGGGTCCCGAGGATGGCCCTCATGTGGCCCTCCAGGACCTCTTGGGCCACGTAGACGATGGCCGAGGCCCCCTTGGAGAGGAAGTTCTCCACGGCCCGGTGGAGGAGCGGCTCCTCGGCGCAGGCCTTCACCTGTCCCTGGGCCTCGGCGGAGAGGAGGACCCCCTGGGCCGTGAGCACCTCGGGGCACCGCAGGGAGAGGGACATGACCTCCAGGGGCAGCACGTCCACCGTCTCCATGAGCGGCATGACAAAAGTCCCGCCCCCTACCTGGAGCCGGTAGCCCACCTTGCGGGACCTCCCGTCCGGTTCCGTCATCGTGGAGCTTCGTCCCGAAATGACGAGAACCTGGTTGGGGCCCACCTTCCGGTAGTTGAAGGCCCAGAGCACGAGGAAGGCGACGAGGACGACGGCTACGGCCGACGGCACGACGATCCACACCATGGGAACCCCCTCCGGCGCCCTCGGACGCCGAGCGATTCGGACTAGGCCAATTCTTCCACCCTCGCAGGGCGGCCGATGTGGAATCCCTGGGCGTACCGGAAACCCACGGACCGGCACGCGTCCAGCTCTTCGGCGGTCTCGACCCCCTCGGCGAGGGAGGCAATTCCCAAGTCCCGGGTCATGCGCACGAGGACCTCGAGGAACTTGGCGTAGCGTTTGGGTTTCAAAGGGAGGTGGCGGACGAGGGACGCGTCAAACTTCAGGTAGTGGGGGGGGACCTCGATGAGCTCCAACAGGCGCGCCTGGCCTGCCCCGAAGTCGTCGTACGCCAGCCACACGTCGATGGAAAGGAGTTCCTCCTTGAGGCGGCGCATGGATTGCGGATCCGTCACCGCCTTCTCGCTCACCTCCACGGTGAGCGGCATCCGGGGCCGCTCCTCGCGCACCGACCGGAGGGCTTCCAGGAAGACGGGGTCGGCGGTCTCGGCGGGATGCACGTTGATGAAGAGCGTGGGACAGTCGGGCAGGTCCTGTCCCGCACGGAGGCCTTCCTCCCAGAAGATCCGGCTCAGGTCGGTTTCGAGCCCGAGAATCTGGGCGATGGCGAACAACGATTCAGGATCCTCCGGAAGGCCCTCGGCGGTCCCCCGCCCGAAGATCTCGAAGCCGTGGGTCCGTCCCGTCGCCAGGTCCACAATGGGCTGGAACCGGGGCTCCACCGCCCTGCGGTCGATGAGATCGCGAAACCGGGCGGCCACGCTCTCCACGTCCCGGTCCGGCGCGAGAAGCTCCAACGACGTGCTCGTGTCCTCCGTCGATTCCTCCGCCTCACGCCGGAGCCGGAACTCGAGGTCACCGAAGCGGATGGCATCGCCCGCTTGGAGGGGAACCTCCTCCTCGCCCAGGCGCAGGCGGTTCACGAAGGTCCCGTTCTTGCTGGCCAGGTCCTGCAGGAGGAGCTCCCCGCCCCGCGAGAAGATCTGGGCGTGGGCGCGGGAGATGCTCCTGGATTCGAGGTGGAGGTGGCATTCGGCGCGTCGGCCCACCAAGAATGGGAGGTCCCGGAGGGGCACCCGAAGCGCCTTGCCGCCGTCCATCGTCCCTTCCAGATACCAGCCCAGGGGCCTTCCCCGCTCGTCCATCTCCAGAAGTATACCCGCCTGGGGCCTGCCACCGGAAGGCTGAGCCCGCCCCGGCTCAATCCCCCGAGGCGGGGAGAATGGCCAGGAGGAAGGCGGCCACGGCGGCGTGGGCGAGACCGTACCGAGAGTCCCTGAGGACGAGGGAGAGCGCCAGGCCCATAATGGCGCCCCCCTCCACCAGGGCGGCGGCCAGGATGAAGCGCTGAACGGGCCAGGGCCGGGGCCCCGACCGGAACAAGGAGGGGGCCTGCGCCTTTCGACCCAGGATCGACCCCGCGGCCCACGCTCCGAGCGCACAGAGGGTGAGGGCGTAGAAGAGGGGGGCCGCTGGCGCCTCGGGGACCGTCGGGAGGGACCAGTCGGGCGGGCCGGCCACGAAGACGGCGATCGCGCCGTAGAGAAGAACCGAGATGACGAATGCCGCCTTGAGAAACCGGGCGATCCCCATGGCTTGCCTCCCCTGACCGCATTCTCTCAGGTCAAAAGGACGCGGGACAAGCCCGGGAGGGGGGCCAGCCGCCTTTCCCACCGGGAAGGGAGAGCCTTCGGCGAGGCCCGTACGGGTCTAACTTTTCGCCTTGACCCAATTGCGCGAAACCTCGGCCCAGTTCACCGTGTTCCACCAGGCGGCAAGGTAGTCGGGACGGCGATTCTGATACTGGAGGTAGTAGGCGTGCTCCCAGACGTCCACCCCCAGCAGGGGCACCTTCCCCTCCATCAGAGGGCTGTCCTGGTTCGGGCGGGCGAGGACTTCGAGGCGCCCTCCGGTCCAGACGAGCCAACCCCACCCCGAGCCGAACTGTCCCGCGGCCGCGTTCGTCAGCCGCTCCTTGAAGGACTCGAAGGAACCGAATTCCTTCTCCAGTTCTGCGGCCAGGTCTCCCGATGGAGCTCCGCCCGCTCCGGGGGCCATGATCTTCCAGAAGAGCCCGTGGTTGGCGTGGCCTCCACCGTGGTTGCGCACGGCCGTGCGGATGGAATCGGGAACGGTGGCGATGTCGCGGAGAAGGTCCTCCACGGGCTTCTTTTGCAGGTCCGGGTGGCCCTCCAGGGCCTTGTTCAAGTTCGCCACGTAGGCGGCGTGGTGCTTGCCGTGGTGGATCTGCATCGTGCGGGCGTCGATGTGGGGCTCAAGGGCCTCGGGGGCGTACGGGAGCTGGGGAAGTTCGTGCATGGATTCCTCTCCTGGGATCGAAGGGCGCCCCGCCTCGCCCCTCGGATGGGCTCGGGGTGCCGGGGCGCATCCCCGGTCCAACGGGTCCGCGGCTCTTCTTATTCCTCCCGGCCTCCTGTAAGATGGGCCGCTCGGGGGGCGGTCGGACGTGGAAGCCTTTCTGGCCCGGTACGGGCTCCTGGCGGTTTTCGTGGGGATGTGGGTCGAGGGCGAGACGGTCTTGCTCGTCTCGGGCTTCCTGGCCCACCAGCGCCTCATCTCCCTGTGGGCCCTTCTTCCCGTGGCGTTTCTGGGAGCCTTTTCGGTGGACAACGCCTTTTACGCCGCCGGGAGATTCCTGTCCTCGCACCCCCGCGTCCGCCGGTTCCTCGAACGGCCCGCCCTCCAGCGCCTACACCGACACGGAGAGAGCTGGGGCGCCTTCCTCCTGGTGCGTTTCCTCTATGGAACGCGGGCCCCGTTCATGGTCTATCTGGGAAGCCGGCCCCTCCCCTATGCTCGCTTCGTTCTGAGGGAGGTCCCCGCCCTGCTCCTGTGGAGCGCCCTCTGGATCTTCTTCGGCCACGCCCTCGGCCGGGCGCTGGTGGTTCTGCTGGGAGAGCTCCATTCCTCCCACAGGACGGCGGTGGTGGCGATCCTGGCCTTGGCGGGGTTGCTGGTGATGTTGATCCTCGCCGCGGGCACCCGGGTCCGGTCCCGGCGCGCCGCGGCCCTCGGAACGCCGTGAACCCCGTCGCGCTCCTGGGCCTGGCCGCGGCCCTCGCCATGGATGCCTTTGCGGTGGCGGTGGCCACGGGACTCTACCTTCGAACCGTGTCCGGGCGCCAGACCTTTCGGCTGGCCTTCCACTTCGGCCTCTTCCAGGCCCTCATGCCCGTCCTGGGATGGGTGGCGGGCCGGACCGTGGCCGACCTCCTGGCCCGCTGGGACCATTGGGTGGCCTTCGGGCTTCTCCTCGCCATCGGGGGGCGGATGATCTGGGAGAGCAGGCGAGGCGACGAAAGGGAAGGAAGGGGAGACCCCACGCGCGGGGTCTCTCTGGTCGTTCTTTCCCTGGCGACCAGTATGGATGCGCTGGCGGTGGGGTTGAGCCTCTCCCTGCTCGACGTGGAAATCCTCTGGCCCGCCGCGGTCATCGGCGCGGTATGCGCCGCCCTCACCTGGGCCGGGCTTCACCTGGGACGCCTGGCCGGAGGCGCCGCCCGGCTGGGCCGGTGGGCGGAGCGGGCGGGGGGCATCGTGCTCCTCGCCATCGGCGTGCACATCCTCTGGGAGCACGGGGCGTTCTGAGGTCTTCCCCGCGGGAGGCTACTCCTCCTTCCAATCCGGTACGCGGCCGGGGGTCCAAGGAGCCCCCAGGCCCTCCATGCGGGCCTCGAAGGCGGAGACGTCCTGCGCAAGCCTCCTGAGGTCCGAGAGGAAGGGCCCGAAGGCGGCGGAAGCCGCCCGCACCGCGTCCTCGTGAGTTCCCGTGGGCTGGGAGGTGGTCCCGAAGTGGCCGCCCACGACCTGTTGCACCCGCTCGAGGATGGAGGGCGGATCGGGTTCGTTCCGGCGCCGGACAGTCGCGTCCCCGCGCAGCCGGACGGCGAGGTCCTGTAGCCGCCCTTCGAGCCGCCGGACGTCGAGGGCCGCCTCGGGCGGAGCCGAGGGAGAATCGTCGACGGCCCTGGCCAGGTGGGCCAGGCGGACCTTTAATTCGTCCAGGAAGGCGTCCGAACCCAGAACCGCGCGCTGGAGCCTCTGGGTCTTCCGACCGAAGGCCAGGGTCTCCGCCCGCTGGGCCTGAGACAGTTCCCCGCTCCAGAGCGGTTCCACGGTGAAGGAGCGGGGCTCCGACAGGGCCTTGACCGTCCCGCCCGCGCGGGAGAACAGCTGGACCCGGTAGGTCCCTGGAGCGGCGAGGGGTCCCATCGGCACCGGCGCCCACGGATTGAAATCCTCGGGGACCTGGAGGCGAACCGGGTCCGAAGGCGGGAAACGCAGGTCCCAGGCCACGCGGTGAAAGCCCGCGGTGACGGGGCCCGTCAACGTGCGGACCGGGTTTCCGTCGGCGTCGCTCACCACGAGAAGGACGGCCGGGGCCTCCTCCCGGTCCTCGGCGCGGAGCGCGTCCCAGGTCGGGTAGGGGACCGCCCTCTTTTCCTCCAAGGCTTTCTTTTCGGCTTCCTGCCGCTGCTTCTTCAGGCTCCGGATCTCCTCCTTCAACCGGTAGGTGAAGACGGCGCCGAAGGGCGGGTTGGGCGCGGTGAAGAAGCCGTCCCCCAGGCTGGCCTTTTCGGGAAGCCCGAGGGGGGAGGATGGAACGTAGAGCCAGGCCTTTTTCACGGGGTAGAGGGCGGCGGGGCGTTGGAGGGCCTCGGCGGTGGCCTCCCTCAGCGGTGAATAGTCGTCGAGGATGTAGAGGCCCCGCCCGAAGGTGGCCACCACCAAGTCGTCCTCCCGGCGCTGGATTTCCAGGTCGCGGACGGCGATGGTGGGCAGGCCCCCCTTGAGGCGGATCCACTTTTTGCCCCCGTCCCTGGAGAAAAAGAGGCCGAATTCGGTCCCCGCGAAGAGGAGGTCTTTCTCCACGTGATCTTCCGCCACGGCATACACGGTCCCCCGGGCGGGGAGGTCGCCGGCGACGGAGGCCCACGTTCGGCCCCGGTCCGAACTCTTGAGGAGGTAAGGCTTGAAGTCTCCCTCCTTGTGGTTGTCGAAGGCCGCATAGACCACGTCCGGCTCGTGGCGGGAGGCCTCCAGGTCGCTCACGTAGGCCCGTTCGGGGACCCCCGGAAAGGTCGCCACCGCGCGCCAGGCGCCTCCGCCGTCCTCGGTGACCTGGATGAGTCCGTCGTCGGTCCCTGCGTAGAGGAGCCCTTCCAGGAGCGGGGACTCGTTGAGGGAGACCACGTTACCGTAAAAGGACGTGGAAGCGTTCTTGGCCACCGCGTCCACGCCCCACACCCTCCCCATCATGGGCAGTGTGTTCCGGTCGATCCGCCGGGACAGGTCCGGGCTCACCGCCCGCCAGGAGGAGCCGCGGTCGTCGCTGCGGAAGACCATCTGAGCGGCGAAGTAGAGCCGGGCCGGGTCGTGGGGGCTCACCAGGAGGGGCGAATCCCAGTTGAACCGCAAAGGGTCGCCGCCCGGGGCGGGCTGGGGCTGGATGTCCAGAATCTCCCCCGTCCTCCGGTCCCAGCGGATGAGCCCCCCATACTGGGATTGGGAATAGACGATGTCGGGATTGTCCGGGTCCACCTGGGTCTTGAAGCCGTCCCCCCCAACGGTGACGACCCAGTCGGCGTTGGTGATCCCGTGGGTGGTCGTCGTGCGGGAGGGGCCGCCCAGGGTGTTGTTGTCCTGGGTGCCTCCGTAGACGTTGTAAAAGGGGCGCGCGTTGTCCGGGGTCACCCGGTAGAATTGCGTCACGGGGAGGTTGTCCGTGAACTTCCACGTGGCGCCGCGGTCGAAGCTCTCGTAAATCCCGCCGTCGCAGCCCGCGAGCAGGTGGTCCGTGTCCCGGGGGTCGATCCAGAGGGCGTGGTTGTCCACGTGCTTGAAGCGCTCGCCCACCTTCCGGAAGGTCTTTCCCCCGTCTTCGGTGACCTTCATCCACGTGTCCATGAGGTAGACCCTGTCCGGGTCCTTGGGGTCGGCGATGATTTCGTTGTAGTACTGTCCGGAAGAGGTCTGGATGTCGCTCTGCTTCACCCAGGTCTCGCCGCGGTCCTTCGACCGGAAGAAACCGCCCTCCTCGAGGGCCGCCTCGACGATGGCGTAGACCACGTCGGGATCGGCGGGGGAGATGGCCAGGCCCACCCGGCCCAGGTCCGCCTTGGGCAGGCCCTGGGATACTTTCCGCCAGGTCTCCCCGCCGTCTGTGCTCTTGTGGATCGCCGCCTCGGGGCCCCCGTTCACGAGGCCCCACACGTGTCGGCGGCGCTGGTAGGACGCCGCCAGGAGGACGTCCGGATCCCGGGGATCCATGACCACGTCGGTGACGCCCGTGTCGTCGCTGATCTTCAGCACCTGCCTCCAGGTCTTGCCGCCGTCCGTCGTCTTGTACAGGCCGCGATCCCCCCCACGGGCCCACAGGGGGCCCTGGGCCGCCGCGTACACCGTATTCGAATCCCGAGGATCCACCAGGATCTTGGCGATGTGCTCCGAGGCCTTGAGCCCCACGTTCTTCCAGCTCCTGCCCGAGTCTTCGGACCGGTACACGCCGTCCCCGTACCCGACGCTTCGCTGGCTGTTGTTCTCTCCGGTGCCCACCCACACCACGAAGGGGTTCTTCGGATCCAGGGTCACGCAGCCGATGGAGTAGGAACCTTCGGCGTCGAAGACGGGCGTCCACGTCGTGCCCCCGTTCTCCGTGAGCCAGACTCCGCCCGAGGCGACGGCCACGAAGCGGCGCTCGGGCCGCTGGGGGTCCACGGCGAAGTCTCCGATCCGCCCCGACATGAGGGCGGGCCCCAGGGGCCGGAGGGCCAGGCCGTCGAAGGCCGCGGCCGGGTCGGTCTTCGGGTTTTCTTGGGCGCCGAGCGGCGGGGAGAGCAGGACCGCGGCGGCCACCGCGAGGGACGCGAGGGAAACTCTCGTAGACAGGCCCATGTGGATCCTCCAAACGGCGGTTCGGCCGCCTGGGGGGCGGCCGTGGGAGTTCGAGGAGCCGGCGTTCGGCGGGTCAGCGCCCCCTGGAATCCAAGGAAGCCAGCAGAACGCGGGCCTCCCGCTGGATCAGGCTGTTTCCGCGCTTTCGCCCCACGTCCTCGTCCTGGACCTTTTCCAGGAAGCCTAGAATGCGGCAGTGGTTCTCCCAGGGCTCGGCATCGGCTTTCCCGAAGCGGCACGTGGGACACTCGTTGTTGCAGCCGAGGTCCTTGAGGGCCTCCGTGCGGTCCAGCTCCTCGAGCATGTCCCGCAGGGCGTACATGGACTCGGGCTTGGCGTTGGTGGCGTAAGCCTCGAGGACCTTCCGGATCTCGTTGAGCAGTGCGGCGCCGGCCATGGATCTCCTCCCGAGGATCGCAAGCCGCCACTTTACCCGACCCGGCGGCAAAGTCAATCGGGGCGTCCTCAGGATCCCGCCGGGGCTACAACCGCCTCCCAGCCTCCCGGATCGGCGACGGGTCTTCACGCCCGGAGGCCGCCCGATGGATTAGGAGACGCTTCGAGAGCCTTCTTCATTCTCCGGCCAGGGCCGCGAGCACCCGGCCGATCTGATCCCTGTGGTGGCGGATCACGTCGTCTGGCGTGCCCCAGGAGCCGGCCTTGCGCGCCAGGACTTCCACCACCTTTCCAAGGCTCTCCGGGGTCGGGCGGTCGTACTCCCCGCCGGACTCGCGGAAGGCCAGGCGCACCGCGCCCTCCACGTTGGCCAGGAGGGCCTCTTCCGTGGGAGTCTGGCCGAGCCGCTCCCGGGCCCGGGCGAAGGTCTCCTTCTGGGCCTCCAGGAAGCACCGGACGATGAGTCCCCGGGCCTTCTCCGGCGTGAGATTCAAAAGGTCCGCGGCGGGAACGACCCATTTGACGTGCGATAGCTCACCGGCCATGGGCTCACCCCCTCTCAAAATGGAAACGGTCCGAAACCGAATTTCTCGAGGTTGGTTCCGCCAAGCCCGGTTCGCAGGGGCATGAGGCACACCCCCGGCTCAGGCGCGCTTCCAGCGGACCCCCTGGGGGGTGTCTTCGAGCAGGATGCCCCGCGCCTTGAGTTCGTCCCGGATCCGGTCGGCCTCGGCGAAGTCCCGGAGCTTCCGCGCCTCCTGCCTCCGACGGATCATGTCTTCCACGTCCGCGTCCAGCAGGGTCTTCTCCTCGAGCGGGATTCCGAACACCGCCTCGAAATCCGAGATCAGGCCGAGGGCCTCCTCCCGGTCCGGAGCCCCCAGCCTTCCCTGATCCAGGGCCGTGTTTCCGGCCCGCACGGCCTCGAAGAGGGCCGACAGGGCCACGGCGGTGTTGAGGTCGTCCTCCAGGGCCTCGCGGAAGTCCCTTCGGGCCGCCGCGAAGGAGCCGGAGGCCTCGCCCGAAGGAGTCGGTTCTGCCAGCCGTGACCGGAAGGCCCTGAGCCGGCCCAGGGCCGCCTTGGCGGCCTCGAGGCCCTCGAAGGTGAAGTTCAGGGACTTCCGGTACGGGACGGAGAGAAGGAGGTAGCGGATGGCCATGGGATCCGCCCCCTTCTCGAGCAGGTCCCGCAGCGTGTAGAAATTGCCGAGGGATTTGCTCATCTTCTCCCCGTTCACCATGAGGTGCTCCACGTGGAGCCAGTGGCGGACGGGCGCCTTTCCCGATGCCCCGCGGCTCTGGGCGATCTCGTTTTCGTGGTGGGGGAAGATGAGGTCCACCCCTCCCGAGTGGAGATCGAAGACCTCGCCCAGGTACTTCCGGCTCATGGCCGAGCACTCCAGGTGCCATCCCGGCCGGCCGGGCCCCCACGGGCTCTCCCAGGAGGGTTCTCCGGGCCGAGCGCCCTTCCACAGCACGAAATCCCGGGCCGACTCCTTGTCGTAGTGGTCGCTGTCCACCCGGGCGCCGTCGAGGTTTCCCGACAGGTCCACGGTGCACAGGCAGCCGTAGTCGGGGAGGCTGGAGACGCGGAAGTACACCGATCCCTGGCTCAGGTAGGTGTGGCCGTTGCGCTCCATGTCGGCCACCAGGGCGAGCATCTCGGGGATGTGGTCCGTGGCCCGCGGATAGACGTCCGCCGGCAGGTTGTTCAGGGTGTTCATGTCCTCGAAGAAGAGGGCGGCGAAGCGGTCCGTAAGCTCCCGCAGAGGAATCCCGTCCCGGTTCGAGCGCTCGATGGTCCGGTCGTCGATGTCCGTGAGGTTCTTCACGTGCAGGACCCGGTACCCCTCCCAGAGGAGGAAGCGCTTCAGGAGGTCCTCCGCGCAGAAGGTGCGGAAGTTGCCGATGTGGGCCACGTCGTAGACCGTGGGGCCGCAGGTGTACATCTTCACGAGTCCGGGCTCGAGGGGCTCGAGGGGCTCCACCTTCCGGGAGAGGGAATTGGTCAGCCGGATCACGCCCCGTCCCCGAAGGCCCGTCCCACGACCGGGGCCAGGGCCTTGAGATCTCCCGCCAGCCGGACCAACTCCTCGGGCAGGAGGGCCTGGGGTCCGTCCGACAGCGCGGCGCGAGGGTCGGGATGGACCTCCACCAGGAGGCCGTCGGCGCCCGCCACGGCCGCCGCGCGGGCCAGGGGGAGGACGAGGCGGCGGGCTCCCGAGGCATGGGATGGATCCACAAGGACGGGCAGGTGGGTCATCTCCTTCAGCAGGACCACCGATCCGAGGTCCAGGCTGTTTCGGAGGGAGGGGTCGAAGGAGCGGACCCCCCGCTCGCAGAGCACCACGTGGGGATTTCCGCCCGCCAGGATGTACTCGGCGGCGAGGAGGAGTTCCTCCCGGGTGGCGGCGAGGCCCCGCTTGAGAAGGACGGGCTTTCCGAGCCGCCCCAGCGCCTTCAAGAGGGGGAAGTTCTGCATGTTCCGGCTTCCCACCTGGATCACGTCGGCGAAATCCGCCACGCGGGGCAGATCCTCCCGGTCCAGGACCTCGCTCACCATGGCCAGGCCGTGGCGGTCGCACGCCTCCCGGTGGAGGCGAAGGCCCTCGTCGCCGAGGCCCTGGAAGGCGTAGGGGCTGGTCCGGGGCTTGAAGGAGCCGCCCCGCAGGAGGGCGCCGCCGGCGGCCTTCACCGCCTCGGCGCAGGCCGAGATCTGCTCCGGGCTCTCCACGGCGCACGGGCCCGCCGCGAGGACCAGGGCGCGGGCGCCGATCCGCGCGGGTCCGGCCTCGACCACGGTGCCTTCGGGGCGGATGGAGCGGGAGGCGAGGACGTAGCCTTCCCGGAGGGGGCCCGCCTGCCGGATGCCCGGCAGGGCCGCCAGGCCGTCGCGGACCTCCGCGGAGACCTCTCCGTCCACCACCCATACCTCCCGATCACCGGTCTTCTGGGGCCGGAATGCCACGGCGCGCGAGGAGAGAAGGTCCCGGGCGCGGCCCAGGTCCTCGGAAGTGGCGTCGGCTTCAAAAACGACGATCAAGGCGCCTCCGCAAGAAACCCTAATCTTATGAAAGGGCGGCCCAATCCGCAAGTGCCGCCATCTTCCCTGGTTTGGGCGTCCATCTGACTCCGGGGCGAAGGAGGGAATCGAGGGACTGGCGGAATGAGAATGGGGTCGAGACCGGGGGTCGAGACTGGGGTCACATCTTGCTCTATAGCGATACTGGGGTCACATCTTGCTCTATAGCATTATTGTTTCCCGCCGCGCTCTGCCAGTTTGAGAAGCCTGCCGGCGGTGGCGTAATGGACGCCAAGGTGTTTGGCAATCTCCGCAAGCGTGTACCCGTGAATCACGTGTGCCTCGCGCACCTGCGCAGCCAACCCAATTCTGCCGCCCACCTTCTTCCGATCCGTAATTTCCTCAATCGGAGGCCTCGCCACCATACGCTGAAAACGCGGGTGCTCCTTCACTTCCCGCTTAGCCTCCACCATCTCACGCCATTGATCCACAAACTCCGTAGTGCCCAACAGCATTTGTGCGGTCACTCGCGCAAGCGGGTTCTCCTTTTGGCTCCGCCCTTGCTCGACATACCGCCTGTAAAGCCTTTGCGCTTTCTCTTTCTCCCGGTGAAACTGGGACAGCACCCACGACGTGCTTAGATACGGAAAACTCCTCACCTCTCCGGCCGTTGCCCGGTAGCTGCTCCAGCTCCAATCTCCCGCCCGCGTCACCCTCTTTGCCCGGACCGGGTTCAGCACCACGTACCGGCACACTTCTAACAAATGGCTCTCTTTCTGTACCAATACAGCCTTGAAGCGCCCCTGGAAAAGGTGCCCGCAACGCCCATGTCGACGGTTGAACCCTTGCGTATACTCTCCGTTGATGCGCTGCATCCCAAGAGACAAATTTGCGTTCGGCGTCTCGACCAGCAGGTGGTAGTGGTTGTCCATCAAACAATAGGCATGAACAACGAAGCCGTACCTGGTCACGCCGGTCCCCACCGCTTCGAGAAACGCTTCCCGGTCTATGTCGTCATAAAACACTTGCTGCCGGGCATTCCCGAGCGAGGAAACATGATAAACAGCCCCAGGAAATTCAATCCTCAGCGGACGCGACACTGTGGCCTCCTGCTCCGCCCCTTTTCAATCAATCGTATCGCCCGTTATGCTAGAAAACAAGATGTGACCCCTTTTTCCTACCTCCACGTAGGCATTCCGAAACGGCTCCTCCACGTCCCTCAGGTCCGCGTCGTAGAAGGCGCTGCCCGGCGCATTGATCTGGTTCGTCGAGGCGTCGCAGCCGGAGATCACACCGACGGCGGCGGTCCCTTAGCCTGCACCAGCGTTCTTCAGGGAGACCGCCTTGCACTCCATGAGCGCCCTTGCTTCTTCTGCCCAGGGACCATCCAGCTTGGAAAGAGCCTCGACTTCCACCCATGCCTCCTGCGCCCGATCCAGGTAGAAAAGGTGGATGGCCAACTGCTTTCTTAACAGCGCGCGCTGCGAAAAATCGGGGTGCGCCGCGAGGAAAGTTCGCGCTTGCGAAACAAATTCCTCATAGTTCTTCCGAACCATCCGCCGATGCTCTTCCTGCTTCTCCCTGCTCGCTCCGGTCGGAACGTACCAGACCTGATCCCGAACCTCGGGCGTCACCCTTGATGCTTCCTGCAAGGACATCCCCCCACCCAGCTTGACCAGCACATACCCCGCATACGTGGAGGTGGGGAAGCGGGTGAGGAACTGGTCGGCCCAATTCTCAAGAATCAATCCCCGGAGGGCATTTGGAACGGCCTTCCGTAAGGCCTCCATGGCCAGAAGGTCCTCCCCTTGGGGTTCCTTCACCTCCCACGCCACTTCCTCCGATTCGGTCACTCCCTTCCATACGTCTTCGTTCGCCTCGGTGGCTCGGGTTTTGATGTTGATCTCCGCGAATACTTCGCGCGAATCGAAG
>JBFMHB010000022.1 GCA_040752915.1 Acidobacteriota bacterium | reverse complement strand
CGCGCGGCGGGGGGGGGGGGGGGCCGCCCCCGGGACCCTCTCCTCCAAGGAGGTGCGAGATGCTGTCTTTCACGATCGCCGCTCTCGTCTTTACAGTCTGTTCTCCCGTGATGGGCGCTATCTGGGGCACGGGCGCCTGATCCGCCGCAGGCGGGGCGAGTGCTCGAGGGGGCGGCCCGGAGGCCGCCCCCTCGTCGGTTTCCGGACTTTTTCTCCCTAATGGTCCTGGACCTAGGGCCGCGTGTAGGTGGCCGTGCACCAGCCCCCGTCGGGATTCACGAGGCGCAGGGTCACGGCCTGGCCCTTGGGGAACTTGGCCTTGAGGGCCGCCCCCCCACCCAGAATGACCTTGGTGGAGTTCTTGACCGTCGTTGAGGGCCAGGGCTGGCTGTCGCTTCCGATGTAGACCTGGGCTCCCGCCTGGAAGTTCTGGCCCGTCAACTTGATCCGGAAGGGCGCCGCCATCTTGGTGACGGCCGTGATGGCCGGCGGGTCCTTCACGGCGAGGAAGGAGGCCTCGTCGCTCTGGCCCTTCCCGTCGTAGGCCCTCGCCGTGACGGCATGGGCGCCCGAGGAGAGGCTTCCGGGAGAGAGGGTCCAGGTGAAGGGGTGCTCCGTCACGCTGGCCTGGACGGCGCCGTCCACGAGGAAGTCCACCCGCTCCACCTGGACGTCGTCGGTGGCCAGGGCCGTCACGGCCACGTCGGAGGCGCCCAGGACGAGGTAGGCTTCGGCGGGGGTCAGGAGGGCCACCGAGGGCGGGGCATCGGCCACCACTTCGAAGGCCCCGGTCCGGGAGGCCGAGGCGCCGCCGGGATTGGTCACCGTCACGATGCGCGGCCCGGGGAGGGCCGAGGGGGAGACGGCGGCCCTCACGGAGAGAACGCTCTCGGAGAGGAATGTAACCTCCTGGACGGAAACGCCGGCCCCCAGGTCCGCCATGGCGCCGTCGCGGAAGCTGTTGCCGCTGATCAAGAAGGTCCGGGTCTGGCCCTGGATTCCCTCGTCGGGGCGGAGGGCCCGGATGCGGGGGCCCGGCGGGGAGGGATCGCATTCGAAGGAGCCGGCGGGATAGGCCGCGGTGGCCACGGGCGTTCCCCAGGCGTCCAGGGGCCGAAGGGTGGCGCCGTCCAGGACGCGGAGGTTCTCGGCCGAGAAGGCGCTGCCCACCTGGCCGCAGGAGATTCCCGAGAGATCGAAGGTGAGGGTGCCCTGGAAGGGGCCGGCGGCGGGTGCCGTGAAGGAGGCGCCCGCGTGGGCCAGGAAGTACCCCTCACCATCAAAGAGGTCCCCCGACAGGCCGTAGGTCCCCGGGGCAGAGACGTTCACCAGGGCGGAGACCTCCAGGGCCTCGAAGAGGCCGTCCTCATCTGTATCCACGGGGCCATCGCTGAAGGTCCCCCCGAAGAGGTGCTCGGGGGGTACGACGAAGAGGGTGTCGTGGGCGATGCGGGTGACGGGCCGCTGGTTGTAGGTGCCCTGGGCGGAGAAGAGGACGGGGTAAGAGCCCGCCTGGAGGGGGGCCGTGGCCGTCCCTCCGAAGGACCCGTCCCCCGCCTGGCCGTCGCCGTGCTGGCCGTCGTCGTAGAGGGAGACCGTCTCGAGGACCGACCCCCCGGCGGTGACGTAGGCGGTCACCGAGGAGAAGACGAGGTCCGCCGGGTCCCCTTCCAGATCGAGACGAAGCAGGGCGCTCTCGCCGGGGGCGTAGCGGTCCTGGGTGAGGTAGGCCTGGATGCCGGCGGGGCTGTTCTCGAAGGAGGTGGCTCGGAAGGTGACGCTCCCCGAATCCACCGTCACGGCCAGGGTCCACTCGCCCTCCTCGGGGTTGAGGACGCTCCAGACGAAGTCGTCGTCGGCGGAGGTCGAGGCGACGGGCGCTCCCTGGGGATTGCTCAGGGTGAAGGTCCCGGCGCCGTCGGAGACGAAGACCGAAAGGGCCAGGCCGTCGGTGGCGCCCACGGTGAAGGGGAAGGTCTGGGTGACCGAGAGGCCGGCGAAGGCGTTCACCGTCCCCCCCTTCGTCCCCGTGGAGCGGGCCGTCGTGCCCCAGATGGCTTGTCCAATCGGGCTAAGCGGGTTCTCGTCGTCGGGCGCGGCGGCCGTCTGGAGGAGATTCGCGGGAGAGGGCCCCAGGGTCTCGGCGAGGGGGAAGAGGACGCCCTCCAGGATCTCCGCTGTGGAGGGCGGGGAGCCGAGCTCGGCGTGGGTATACGGGAAGATGTGGCCCGGGCCGTTGTCGAAGACCACGGCTGGGTAGGGCCGGCACGCGGGGTAGCCGAAGGCCGTCTCCGAGCAGGCCAGGCGGGTGATGACGAAGGCCGAGTAGAGGGAGACCTTCCCGTCGGAGGTTCCGGTCCCCCACCAGTCCTTGTTCCCTCCCACGGCGTAGACCCGGTCCGCGTGGGAGCCGAAGTCCGGGTAGAGGCCGTTGAAGCGGCGGACGATGGCCTCGGTGCCCACGACCTCGCTGCCGCCCCCGCCCAGGAGGAAGTCCGAGCCGCTGTTGGGGACCCCCAGGAGGATCACCGACCGCAGGGCCCGGACCTGGGGGCTGTGGGCCAGTTCGCCGGAGGCCAGGACGCGGGCCACCAGGCCCCCCATGTCGTGGGCCGCGAGGGTCCAGGGGGGGATGGAGGACGAAGGCGACTGGATGGGCGCGGTGTGCAGGCCGTGGAGGTCGGCGGTGACCTGGTCGAAGACCTGGTAGGACTTCTCGGCCCAGGTGGCCTCGGGGCCCCACCAGACGTAGTTGGGCGTGAAGGCGAAGAAGCCGGCGGCCCTCGTCTTGTTGTCCCAGTAATAGGGCAGATCGGGGTCCTGGGGGTCGCTCGAGAACCACTTCTTGAAGCAGTCCAGGAGCCCGTGGAGGAAGACCACGGGCGGCGGGAAGGCGATGTCGGCCTGCACCTCCCCCGTGGAGAGCACGTTCACCGTATCGGGCAGAATCCTCTCCACCGTCTTCTCGATGCGGCCGCCCGAAGGCATTTCGCAGCCGAAGTTCCGCAGGCGGGCGTCGAACAGGATGTTGTCCCAGTAGGTCACCGTGGCCCGCAATTCGTATTCCCCGTCGGAAAGCGTCGGAAAGACGTACTGCCCGGCCACGACGGGGACGGCGGTCCGCTCTCCCGTGGAGACGTTCCGCGCCGTCACCGTGGCGGAGACGATGCCGTCCCCGTTGAGCGGGAGCAGGGACTCCCCCTGGATGCCCACGAAGCCGTAGAGGACCCCCGCGCTGGCCGAGACCTCGACGGTCCCCGTCCGGGTGCAGGCGGCCCCCGGGGTGGAGGCCTCGAAGAACCAGGTGTAGATCCCCGGGGCGGAGTACACGTGGATCGGAGAAGCTTCGGTGGAGGTGGCCCCGTCTCCGAAGTCCCAGAAGTAGACCGGGCTGTGGGGGCAGGCGCCGCTCACCGCCGAGGTGCCCGTGAAGGTCACGGCGAGGGGGGCCCCGCCCGAGGAGGGGGCCGCCATGGCCGTGCAGTCAAGGCCGCAGATTTCGATGGAGCCGAATACGTCGCACTGTGGAGGGCCGGGCGCCGCCGCAATGACGTGGGCCTCCCAGGTGTAGGTCCCCGGCGCGGCGAAGGCGTGGCTCACGTCCTGGGTCATGGCCGTGAAGCCATCCTGGAAGCTCCAGGCATAGGAGTAGGTCACGGGGCCGCACCCGCCGAAGTCCGGCGCAATGGAGAAATTCTGGTCGACTCCGACGAAGCCCCACGGAGGCGCCGATGGGACGCAGGTGAGTTCGCAGACCTCCACGGTGCCCGAGGCCGTGCAGGGGACGCCGTCGACGGTGACGGTGAGCGTCCAGTTGTAGGATCCGGGCAGAGAGTACGTGTGGGTCGGGTTCTGCACGGAGGAGGTGGTGTCGTCTCCGAAATCCCAGAAATAGATGGCAGGCCCGGTGCAGTTCGAGGGCGTGGCAGTTCCCGTGAAGGTCACGACGAGCGGGGCGAGGCCCTTGTCCACGTCGGGCGCTCCCGAGCAGGCCACGGTGCAGGGGGCGGACTCCGTGCCGGACACGAGAAACGCGTCCTCGGGGCCGTTCAAGGCGTATTGAAAGGCGTTTCCCGTGGGGAAATCGGAAGACCGCGTGGACCCGGAGACGAATACGCGCTCGTCTCCCGGCCCGAATTGATGCCACGCGATGCCTTCCCCGTAATCCTCGTCGGCCCCGCCCAGGTACGTGGAGGTCAGGAGGGTCCACATGGCGCTCGAAGGCGCCTTCCCTTCTTGTTGGGGGCCGACGATCATGGGCTCCCACTGGCAGACGAAGGCGTCTTCGGGGCCGTTCAGGAAGTTCATCCCCGGGAGGGGATCGGCCAGGGGAAAGTCGCTGGACGAGGTGTAGCCCGTGACGAACAGTTCCCAATAAGAGGATACGGCGATGGCGTAGCCACTCTCGTTGCCGGTTCCGCCCACGTAGGTGCTGAAGAGGAGGCTGGTGGGACCCGAAAACGAAGGGTCGACGAGGGCCACGAAGGCGTCCTCCCCCCCACCGAAAGCGGGTTGGGTGGCGTCCACCGTCGGGAAATTGCCCGAGTAAGTGAAGCCCGTGACAACCATCCGGTCCAAGCCGTACTTCTCCACCGCGGTGGCGGCATCGTACGCGCTTCCGCCGAGGAAGGAGCCGTACACGAGCCCCGGCGGAAGGGCCCCGACGAAGGGGTTGTACAGGCCCACCCAGGCGTCGTTGGAGCCCCCGATGGAGGGCTGAAACGCCGTGTCCGGCGTGACCGGGAAGTCGGAAGAGCCCGTGCTTCCGACCAGCAGCGCCCGGCCTGCGGCGTCCACCCGGACGTCCCAGGCCTCGTCCGTGCCCGAGCCGCCCAGGAAGCTCGAGTAAAGGAGGGAGGCCCCTCCAGTCAGGAGCGTGTCCACGATGGAGACGAAGGCGTCTTTCAATCCTCCCAAGGTGCTGTCGCCGGGCCCGCCGGCGAGGGGAAAGGTGGAGGAGTAGGTCAAGCCCGTCAGATAGGCTTTCCCGGTCTCCCGGACGGCCACGCCCGTGACCTGGTCCATGTTCATTCCCCCGAGCACGGCCGAGTAAGCGATCTGCCCCGTGGTGTTCAGCTTGACGAGGAACCCGTCGGATCCCTGTCCGGGCCCCGGGAATCCGCCCACGACGGGGAACTCCGGCGAGGTCGTGTACCCTCCCACGTAGGCGTGGCCGTACACGTCCACGGCGATGGGGAGGGGAACGTCTGCGTTCAGCCCGCCGATGAGGGTGGAGTAGAGGAGGCTCTGGCCGTCGGGGGTGAACTTGACGACGAACACGTCGTAGTCGCCGTGGGTGGAGAGGTCCACCGGAAAGTCGGTGGACATTGTGAGGCCCGTGAGGTACACGTTGGCCGAGGAGTCCAGGGCGAGGCGGTAGCCGCGGTCCGCGTTGGAGCCCCCCAGGTAGGTGCCCCACAGCATCGTGGGATCGATGACCGTCGGGCCTCCGCCCTCGGCACCCTCCAGGTGAAAGCCGACGGTGCCTCGCCGGCCCGGCCGGAAGCGCCCGGGAATCTCCCGCCGTTCGGGTCCCTCGCCCTGGAACACGTGGGGAAGTCCCAGCCGGATCTCGCGCCCGCCGCACCGGACGCGGAGGGTCCCGTGGCCGGCCTCCTTCAGGCGGAGCGGCCTGCCCTCCAGGTCTTCCACGCGGAAAGCGAGGGACTCGGGGCGGACCCCCGGCTCCACCAGAAGATCGAACTCCAGCCCGCCCTCGACGCCCCGGTACTCCACGTCCACGCCGGGGTACAGCCCCTCCATCCGGACGCGCCCGTAAAGGGGAATTCCCGTCCTCCATCGGGAGGGGTCCTTTCCCCGGTAGACGTTCAGAACGCCGGGAAGGGGATCGAGGCCCGAGGCATCGAGAGCCTGCGAGGCGCCCGGAAACACGATCCTCAGCCCCGTCAGCTTTGGAGGCTGAAGGGGATGGGCCTCCTTTCCCGGCCTGCGAGGGGGCGCCGGGTCCACCCCCGAGGAAAGGAGAAGCGTGACCCCTCCGCCGGTGAGAAACACGGTGGCTCCGCCGGACACCGCGGTGAAGCGGACCGACGGGTCCGTCTGACCCAGGTTCGGGGCGAAGGCGATCCGCCCCGGGATGGTCCGCGCCGCGGCGGCGGGAGCCTCGGATGGATTCAGCCGGAGGGCGGCGCGGGCGTCCGTCAGGGCCGAGCACGCGAAAAGGGACAGGATGGCCAGCCGAAACGCGAGAGATCGGACCATGGACCCCTCCCCTGAGGATGGAGAAACGCCCTTTCGGTGCGATGCCACCTCCACCGGCGCGCGTTCTCATTCCAGAATCTACCCTCGCCCCCGCGTGAAAGCAAGGCCGGGCAAAGGCTTTCCCGCCTTGCTCGAATCCGTGAGCGGGGGATACACTCAAGGGGCCTTGGGGAGGAAAGCCATGAGAACGTCTCTCCGGTATCGTCACACCCCGTTCTTGGCTGCCGCGCTCCTCGTCTTTGCCGCGTGTTCGGGCGGCGGAGGAGGGGAGGGGAAGGGGCCCGCCGGAGGGACTCCCAGACCGGAAGCCGAGGCGCCCTCCGCGCGGACCATCGGGCTCCTGCCCGAGTACCAGGGCCGCGCCCCGGAACCCGGAGGGACCTTCACCCGGGCGCTCCCCGCCGATCCGGTCACCCTCAATCCCGTGGTGGCGAGCGACCAGGTTTCCTTCCTCGTGTACAAGTGGATCTTCGACCCCCTCCTCGACATGAACGAGGCCATGGAGCCCGTGGGGGTTCTGGCCGAGTCGTGGGAGACCACGCCCGATGGCAAGACGACCACCTTTCGACTGCGCCGGGGCGTGCGCTGGCAGGACGGGAAACCCTTCACGGCGGACGACGTGCTCTTTACCTACGAGGCCGCCATGGACCCCGACGTGGATGCCGTGAACAAGCGGCCCGCGTTCACGGAAGTGGAATCCGTGAACAAGACCGACGACCACACCGTCGTGGTCCGCTGGAAATCGCCCTACGCGCCGGGTCTCGCCGCGTGGGTGTTCTACGTCATGCCCAAGCACCTGTGCGCCTACCCCAAGGGCGGTGGAAAGGCCTTCAATACCTCTCCCGCCGGCGCCTCCCCCGTGGGCACCGGCCCCTTCCGCCTCAAGGAGTGGCGGAGGGGGGAACGGGTGGTCCTGGAGGCCAACGAATCGTACTTCCGGGGGCGGCCCCACCTCGACCGGCTGGTCTTCAAGATCGTGCCCCAGAGCCAGACCCAGTTCGCGGCCTACCAGACGGGCCAGCTGGACATGGCGGCGCTCTCAACGGAACAGTGGCCCCAGGTGCGGAACGATCCGGCGTTTCTCGGCAGTTCCTGGGTCTTCGAGTACACGAGCCGGCAGTTCTTTTACATCGGGTGGAACATGGACGGCTCCAACCCGTTCTTCCGCGACGGCCGGGTTCGGCGCGCCATGACCTTCGCCATGAACCGGCAGGGGGTCGTGGACAAGATCCTCGCGGGCCACGGCTCCGTGGCGACCGGCCCCTTCTACCCGGGCGGCTGGGAGAGCAACCCGGCGGTGAAGCCCTATCCTTACGATCCCCAAAGGGCGGCGGCCCTCCTCGACGAGGCGGGCTGGAAGGACTCGGACGGGGATGGGATCCGCGACCGGAGCGGCCTCCGATTTGCCTTCGAGTGTCTCGTCCCCGCCGAAGCGGAGATGTTCTCCCGCTGGCTGGAGGTCTTCCAACAGGACCTTCGGCGGGTGGGGGTGGAGATGTCGGTGCGCAGGGTGGAATGGGGGGTCTTCCTCGACCGCACGCACCGCCACAACTTCCAGGCCTGCCTGTCGGGATGGAACCTCGGGGACGACCCGGATCCCCACCAGTTCCTCCACTCCTCCCAGGGCGGGCTCCTCCCGTCCGGGCAGGGAATCGGGCAGAACGACGTCTCCTACAGCAATCCCGAGGTGGACCGCCTCATCGAACTCCAGCAGGGGACCTTCGACCGGGAGGAGCGCCGCAAGGCACTCTGGCGGATCCACGAGCTGGTCGCCGAGGATCAGCCGCACACGTATCTCCTGCTGGGAAGCCAGATGGTGGCGGTCCGAAACCGCTTCCAGAACGTCCGGGTGAGCCGCGCGGGCTACGGGCTCTTCACCTGGTATCCCTCGCTTCTCGAGTGGTGGGTGCCCGCGGAGAAGAGACCGTGACGGCGGCGGGAGGGCCATGCCCTCGGGCGCGCGCGGCGGTCGGTCATTCAGGACCGGACTCCTGAGGTTCTCTCGTGTGGGCCTATGCGGCGCGTCGCATCCTGCTGATGGTCCCCACCTTCGTGCTCATCACGTTGGTCGTCTTTCTCGTCGTGAAGGCGGCTCCCGGGAACCCGTTTTCCGCCGCGAGAAGCACGGGGGAGGGGGCCGTTCGCCAGATGAATCCCGCGGACTACGAAGCCATGTTGGCCCGATACGGGCTGGACCGTCCGTGGTACGTCCAGTACGGAAAGTGGCTCGGGACGCTCCTTTCGGGATCGCTGGGCGAGTCCTTCAGCGAACGGCGCCCCGTGAGCCAGGTGCTCTTCGGCGCGGGGAGCGGTGGAGGGGGGTTCTTGGGGAGCCCCCTCGGGGCCACGCTGTGCCTCAACGGGCTGGCCCTCCTGCTCATGGCGGGGCTGGCGGTTCCCGTGGGCCTGCGCTCCGCGCTTCGCCCGGGAGGCGTCTTCGATCGGGCCGCCTCGGGCGTCCTGTACATCCTCTATTCCCTGCCCAATTTCTGGATCGCCGTCCTGCTCATCCTGCTCTTCGGAGTGAAGTGGGACCTCCTCCCCTTCATGGGGATGCGGTCCGACGGGTACGATTCCCTGGGTCCCGCCGCGCGCGTTCTGGACGTCCTCCGCCACGCCCTCCTCCCGGCGGTGTGTCTCGCATACGGGGGCATGGCTTTCGTGGCGCGCTTCACGCGGGGCGCCGTTCTGGAGACCCTCTCCAGGGATTTCGTCAGGGTGGCTCGCGCGAAGGGCCTGTCGGAGCGGCAGGTTCTCTTCCGACACGCATTTCGAAACGCTCTGCTCCCCATGCTCACCCTGGGGGGGCTGCTGGTGCCGGCGCTCGTTTCGGGCAGCGTCATCGTCGAGAGCCTGTTCGCCTGGCCCGGCCTGGGCCAGATGTACATGAAGGCGGTGTTCACCCGGGACTATCCGCTCATCCTCGCCGAATCGGTCCTCGGAGCGGCCGTCGTCCTCGCCTCGACCCTGGCGGTGGACCTCGCCTACTCCGCGGCGGACCCCCGCGTGAGGCGTGAGCCATGACCGGCCGGGAACGCGGAGCAGACGCGGCGGCGGGCCGTCGGAGCGGGTGCCGTCGGGGACGGCGGGCAACGGTGGCGGCGGCGGCCTTCGTGGCGGCCATGGCCGCCATTTCCTACCTGGCGCCGCTTCTGGCCAACAACAAGCCCCTGGTGATCCGCTACGAGGGAAGGGTCCATTTCACCGCCTTTCGGGACCTGGCCCCCTTCAGCTTCTGGCTCAAGCCGGATTCCGTGTCCCTTCGGCTTCAAGCCGATCCGGACTGGCTGTCCGGGAAAGGGGGGGACCGGAGTCGGGTGGGGTTCTTCCTCCTTCCCCCCGTGCCCTTTTCCCCTTACCAGACCAGCCTGGATCGGGTCCATTTGCCCCCTCGGCCCTTCTCCCCGCACCGGTTGGGGTGCGACGACGTGGGAAGAGACGTCCTCGCCCGCCTGATCCACGGGACGAAGGTGTCTCTCCTCGTGGGGGTTCTGGCCATGGGCCTGGCCCTTGCAGTGGGGGTCGGGCTGGGCGCGCTCGGCGGCTACGCGGGGGGGTGGGTGGATTCGATCCTCGTGTCCCGCGCCGTCGAGGTCATGCTCTGCTTCCCCACGTTTTTCTTCATCCTCACCGTGACGGCCGTCATGGATCCGAAGTACCTCAACCTGTGGAGCGTCGTGCTGGTCATCGGCTTCTCCTCCTGGCCCTCCGTGGCGCGCTACGCCCGGGCCGAATTCATCCGGTTGAGGGGCGCCGAATTCGTCGAGGGCGCCCGGGCCCTGGGGGCGGGTCACGGCCGCATCGTCTTCCGCCACATCCTTCCCAACGCGGCCGGGCCCCTCGTCGTGAACGCCGCCTTCGGCATGGCGGGAGCGATCCTCGCGGAGGCCGCCCTCTCCTTCCTGGGCGTGGGCATCCAGCCGCCGGAGCCGTCGTGGGGAGGGATCATGAGCCTCGTCACGCGCTACTGGTCCGACTGGTGGCTGGGGCTCTTCCCGGGGGTGGCCATTTTCGGCGCCGTCCTGGCGTACAATCGTCTGGGCGAGGCGCTGCGGGAAGCCCTGGAGGCCACCGGCGGACCGCCCGCGTAAAGGAGAGGTCTTGGCGGCAAGACCGTCGGGAGAGCCCTTTCCCCGGAACTGCGTCCTCTGGGCCACCGATCCCCGGCTGATGGAGCGGGAGGCGGATGCCTGGTGCGCCTTCTGGGGCGAAGGGGACGGGGTCGCCACCCTGAGCGGTCCGGACACCGCGCCGGCGACCCTCCTGGGGGAACTTCGGTCCGTCCCCTTGTTTCGGTCCGTTCAGCCGGTGCGGGTTCGAAACGCCCAGGCCGTAGGGGGCGAGACCCTCCAGGTTCTGGCCGATTACCTGAAGAACCCGAGCCCGTCGGCCGCCCTTCTCCTCGAGGTCGCCGCCGATCTGGGGAAGAAGGACCGCCAGGGGAACTTGGACCTCAGGCATTTGAAAAACACCGGTCTCTGGAAGGACCTCCTGGCCGCCGCCGCGGTCAAGAGCTGCCAACCTCCCAACCTGCGGGCCTACGCCCGCGACCGGGTCAAGTCCGAGGGCATGCGCATCACGGACGAGGCCCTCGAGGCCTTGGACGAATGGGCCCACGGCGAACTGGCCCTGGTCGTCCGAGCCCTGGACCTCCTTCTCCTGTACAAGCGGGAGGAGCGGGTCGTGGAGGCCGCGGACCTTCAGGCCCTTCTCGGTTCGGGAGGCACGCCGCACCATTGGGAGGTGTTGGATGCGTGGCTCGCGGGCGACGCCAAAGCCTTCGTCCGCCGGCTCGATGGGCTGCGCCGCGACCCAGACGCCGAGCCCCTGGGTCTCCTGGGCATGGCGGCGAAGCAGATGCGCGGGCTCCTATACCTCCAGGCGATTCGGGCGGAGGGTGGGAACCCGCGGAGCGTTCCTCACAAAGAGCTCGGCTACGTTCACACCGTTCAGGTCCAGAAGCTCGCCGGCGCGCTCGACAAGTGGCCGGAGGCCCGGATCCGCCAGGTCCTGAACCGCCTGTTCGAACTGGATCTGGCCTTGAAGGGTGCGCCGGGGGACCCGTGGGGCCACGTCCAGCGCGTCCTGCTGAGGACCATGGTCCGCGCGGCCGCTTCCCCTCCCTGACCCGGTCCGGGATACGGCGCCCTCAGCCGGGTGGCGCCTCCGTCGGTGGAGCGAGGGCCACCCGACCGCCTCCCTGAAGCCGAGCCGACTTCAACGCCCCCGAGGCGGCGTCCAGCCAGGCCTTGAGTGTCTTCATGGAGGGGCTGGCCATGGCCGCACCGGCGCTGAAGGAGGCCCTTACCCGCCGGTCGGTCTCCACCGGCCAGTCCATCTGGGAGAACTCCGTCTGGAGCCTGTCCAACAGCCGGACGGCGTCGGTGGGGGACAGGTGCTCGAGGACCAGAGCCAGGCACTGGTCCCCGTACCGTCCCATCACGTCGGTCTGGCGGACCTTCCTCTGCAAGTACTTGGCGAGCCCCTGAATCAGGACGTCCCGGGCCCGCGCGCCGGCCTCCCGGGTCCGTGCCTCCATGCCGTCGATCTCCACGAGGACGAGTGCGTAAGGCACCTGCCTGCGCGTAAAGCGAGAGAGGCACAGTCGGGCCTGCTGAAGAAACGGAGTGTGGGCCAGGAGTCCCGTGAGTTCGTCCCGGTCCATCATTTCCTGAAGGGACCGATACCGGATCAGGCGGGATTTCACCGTCGTGAGCAGATCCTCCGGGGTGACCGGCTTGACGAGGTAGTCGTCCCCGCCGGCCTCGGCGCCTCGAATCTGGGCCCTTCGGCGACCCTCGGTCGTCAAAAAGACCACGGGGACCGTGGAGAAGCCCTCTTCCTGGCGCAGAAAGCGCACCAGGTCATACCCCGAAACCCCTGGGAGAAGGACGTCCATCAGGATCAGCTCGGGCCGGAACGCATGGATCTCCCGCTCGAAGGCCATGGGCTCCGTGACCATCCGGACCTGGTATCCTCCGGCTTTCAAGGTGGTCTCGAGAAACGCGGCCTGGGAGGGGTCGTCCTCCACCGCCAGGACCCTTCCCGAGGCGGCTCGGCGACGCCCCAGGAGGATCCGGAACTTCCGGAACAGGGTGCTCGGGTCCACGGGGGAGGGCAGGAACCCGTCGGCCCCGCAGGCAATGGCCTCGACCTTGTCGTGGAACAGCTCCGGGGCTCCCAGGAGGAGCACGGGGATGGACCGTTCCCCCTCGATTTCCCTGAATCGCCGGACGAGATCGAAGCCCGTGCCGTCGGGAAGCGAAACCTCGGTGGCGAGAAGGTCCGGCAGGCCCGCCCGAAAACGCTCGACGGCGGCCCGGAAGCCGTCCAGGCCTTCCACCTGGAGCCCGCGCTTGAGGAGAAAGTCCGCCATGGCGGACCTTTCGGGCGATGGCGATCCGGCGAGAAGGAGGAGGGGGGTCGAACGGGGGGCATCGGCCGGCGGTCTCGGTCCCTCCGGGCCCGTCATCACACGCTGGAACACGGTTCGAAGGCGCCGGATGAGGGTCGCAACCTGGTCCACCTCCGCCAGCGTTGCGGGCCGCTCAGAGAGGCCCACGGTGGTGCAGAGGTACTCCCCCTCTCCCCCCAGGGCACTCACCTCGGGAAGCCCGTAGAGGGCCCCGGAACCTGCGAAATCGTGAAAGATCGACTGGAGAGATTCGAGAGCTTCCCGGGACCCAGACTCCGACTGGAGCCTGCCGGCCTGCGACTCCGCCAGCGCAAGCCGGTGCGCGCTGTCCTCCAGGTACTTGCGCCACTGCTCCGACCGTCCCGGTTTCCCACTCGACATGGTGACCCCCGCAGATCCCTGAAAGTCTAGCCTAAGGGGCGGTCGGCCGCCACCCGTCCTCCTCGCGAGATGGCAGCCCTTGAACCAAGCCCTCGAAGATCTCGTACAGACGGATGGCCGGGGCGGAAGCCGGAGGAAGGGTGCAGCGCGTGTTCCCTAGGCCGGAAGTCCCGCCCGACAAAGGTCTTGGATTGACAGGAGGAGCCCGGAGTGCTACGCTGGCGCACGATGCCGTCCGGCCGGACGGCAAGGAGGAGCAGGATGCACCGCAAGTTTGCGATCGGGATGGTGGCCGTCCTATCGGCCGCGCTTTCTTTTGGGATCCTCGCCCAGGGCAAAGGCTCCAAAGGGAAAGAAGGGGAAGCCTCCAAAGAGGCCATGAAGATCGAAGACCTGGTGACGAAGGGGGAGAACCAGAAGGCCGTCGAACTGGCTCAGAAATTCATCGAGGCGGGCGAAGTCACCGAGGGGCTTTATCTCAACCTGGGAGCCGCCTACTTCAACCTGAAGAACTTCGAGGCGGCCATCGGGGCCTTCGAGAAGGCCGTGGAGCTGAACCCCTTCGGGACCAAGGCCCTCCTCTATGAGGCCACCTGCTACCACGAGCTGGGGCAGGACGAGAAGGTCATGGAGGCCTACCAGAGGGCCATCGACATCGATCCCGCCGACAACGAACTCCGCTACAACATCGCCCAGATCCACGAAAAGAACGGCAAGCTCGAGGAGGCCCTTACCCAGTACCGGGCGATTTTCCAGGCCAATCCCGACTTCAAGGACGTGGCCTTCGCGGCCGGGATCCTTCTCTTCAACCAGGGCAAGTACGCCGATGCGGAGCCCCTCCTCGACAAGGCCGTGGCGCTGTCCCCCTCCGACGAACAGGTCCTCCTGGCGGTCGGCCAAAACTACTTGAAGGGCGAGAAGTACGACGCCGCACTCGATTCCCTGAACAAGTACCTGCAGGTGAGCAAGAACGAGATGCTCCGGCCCGCCGTGCTGGACCAGGTGGCCGTGATCCACGAAAAGAAGAAGGACTACGCCGGGGCGCTCGGACTCTACGACCAGATCCTCGTGCTCCGCCCAGCCAGCGACAAGGCCCTGCTGGGCAAGGGCAACGCCCTGGTCAACCTCAAGCGGTACGACGAGGCCCTCCCCGTCCTCCGGAAGTACATGGAGATCTCCAAGAACGAGGCGAAGAAGAAGGCGGTCGCGGACCTCATCAAACAGGTGGAAGCGGCGCGCAAGCGATAGCGGCGGCTCGCGAAAATCAGGCGGCGGGGAGCCCTGCGAGGCTCCCCGCCTTTCTTTTTCCGGGCTCCTCCGGGGAGGCGCCGCCGTGCTACCATGCGGGCAAGGGTCTCTGGGGAGGGTGCCATGGCCTGGACGTGTCCTTGCGGAAACGCCAACGAGGAGGGCGCCAAGTTCTGCTCCCGGTGCGGAGCGCCGAAGTCGGAGGAGGAAGCTCGGCCGGACGGGCCGGCGGCCGCATCGAGCGTTGCTTCGCCCGTTGCGCCTTCTGGCCCCCCTTCGGCGGCGCCGCCCGCTCCGAAAAAGCGCTTTCCCGTGGGGCTCGTGGCCGCCGTCGCGGCCGTCGTGGTCCTTCTCGGCCTGTGCGTCTTCGGCATCGTGGCCGCCGTGGCCATCCCCAACTTCCTGGCGGCCAAGAACCGGGCCTTGCAAAAGCGGGCCGCGGCGGACATTCGAGCCCTCTCGGAGGCGTGCGAGGCCTACGCCGCAGATCACGGCGGCTTTCCCCAGACGGGCCACGATGCCGATTCGTACTACAGCATCGTGGACGCGGAGGCGCTGAAGCCGCTCCTCGAGCCCGGCTACTCTCCGTCCCTGCCGGTGCTGGACCCGTGGCGACACCCGTACAGCTACGGTGTGTCGGCGGATGGACGGGAATACGTGCTCCTGTGCGCCGGCTCCGACGGACAGCTCTCCCTGAGCGAACTGCCCAGGGAGCACATCGGGACCCAGTGCCTGGAGGACGACATGGTCTTCGAGAACGGCCGCTTCGTCCAGGAGCCCGAAGGGCCGCAGAAGAAGTGCAAGTGACCAGAATTCTGGGCTTGTAGGCCCCCTCCGATTCGATATAAAATCCCACGTTTCAGGAGGTTCCGGACCGATGTCCTACGATCCGATCGCGGTGGAGGAGCGCATTCAGAAACACTGGGAAGCCATGGGCCTGGCCGCTTCCGGCGAGGATCCATCCCGGGAGAAGTTCTACTGCCTCGAGATGTTCATGTACCCCTCGGGGAAGATCCACATGGGCCACGTCCGAAACTACACCATCGGCGACGTGGTGGCCCGGTTCCAGCGCATGCGGGGCAAGAACGTGCTCCACCCCATGGGCTTCGACGCCTTCGGTCTTCCCGCCGAGAACGCCGCCATCAAGGGCGGCGTCCACCCCAAGGTCTGGACCGAGGCCAACATCGCCTCCATGAAGGCCCAGCTGCGCAGGATGGGGTTCCTGTACGACTGGCGGCGCGAAGTGCGCACCTGCGATCCCGAGTACTACCGCTGGAACCAGTGGTTCTTCCTCCGGATGTTCGAGAAGGGCCTCTGCTATCGGGCCAAGCGGGCCGTGAACTGGTGCCCGGACTGCGCCACCGTCCTCGCGAACGAACAGGTGGAGAACGGCTCATGCTGGAGGTGCCACAACCCCGTCACGATCCGCGAAATGGACCAGTGGTTCCTGCGCATCACGCCCTACGCCCAGGAACTCCTCGACGGCCTGGACGGCCTGACGGACTGGCCCGCCGAGGTGGCGGCCATGCAGCGGAACTGGATCGGCCGCTCCGAAGGCGCCTTCGTGGATTTCGCCGTGGAGGGCGGCGGGGATCCCATCCGCGTCTTCACGACGCGCATCGACACCATCTTCGGCGCCACCTTCCTTGTCCTCGCGCCCGAACACCCCAGGGCCCTGGAGATCACACCGCCCGAACGCCGCGAGGCCGTGGAGGCGTTCCGGGCCAAGATGCGCGCGCTGAGCACCCACGATCGCGCCACAAGCAAGGAGAAGGAGGGCGTGTTCACGGGCGCCCACGCCATCAACCCCTTCTCCGGAGAGCGCGTTCCCATCTTCCTCGCCAACTTTGTCCTCATGGAATACGGAACGGGCGCCATCATGAGCGTTCCCGCCCACGACCAGCGTGACTTCGAGTTCGCCAAGGCCTACGGCCTGCCCATCCGCGTGGTCGTGCAGAGCGGGGGACTCGCGTCGGAATCGCTGACGGAGGCGGTCCCAGCGGACGGCATCCTGGAAGCCAGCGGACCCTACACGGGCCTTTCCAACCGGGAGGCCGTGCGGGCCATGGCGGCCGCCGCGGAGGCGGCGGGTTTCGGGCGCTCCGCCGTCACCTTCCGCATCAAGGATTGGGGGATCTCCCGTCAGCGTTACTGGGGAACCCCGATTCCGATCGTCCACTGCGAGTCCTGCGGGGCCGTTCCCGTGCCCGAGGACAGCCTGCCGGTCCTCCTTCCCGAGGACGTTGCGTTCACCGGCAAGGGAGAAAGCCCGCTGGCGGGCCACGAGGAGTACCTCCGCGCCGCGTGTCCGAAGTGCGGAGCCCCGGCGAGGCGAGAGACGGACACGATGGACACCTTCGTGGATTCTTCGTGGTACTTCTTGCGCTACTGCAGCCCGCGCGAGTCCGCCGCGCCCTTCGACCCTTCCGCGGTCCGATACTGGGCGCCCGTGGATTTTTACATCGGCGGAATCGAACACGCCACGATGCACCTCATCTACTGCCGCTTCTTCACGATGGTGTTGAGGGACCTGGGCCTCCTGTCCTTCGGCGAGCCGGTCAAGCGCCTCATGTGCCAGGGCATGGTCATCAAGGACGGGGCCAAAATGAGCAAGAGCCTCGGCAACCTGGTGGAGCCCGACGAAATGATCGCCCGGTACGGCGCGGATGCCGTGAGGCTGAACATCCTCTTCCTCTCCCCGCCCTGGGACCGACTCGATTGGAGCGACCAGGGCGCCGAGGGGGCCTACCGCTTCCTCTCCCGGGTGTACGCCCTCGTGGAGGACCTCGCACAGGACCTGAAGGGGCCCGCCGAGGTCCCGGACGGGCCCGCATCCGCCCTGCGCAGGAAGACGCACCAGACGGTGGCGAAGGTCAGCGCGGAGCTGGAAGAGCGCCTCAAGATCAACACGGCCGTGGCGGGCCTCATGGAACTCGTGAACGCCATCCACGCTTTTCTCCCCACGTACGGCCGGACGCCGCGGGAGCGCTACGTCCTCCGGGAGGCCGTGGTCTCCCTGGTGACCATGCTGGCCCCCTTTGCGCCCCACGCGGCGGACGCCCTGGCGGAGATCATCGGCCTCGGCCCCTCCCTCGTGGACGGCCCGTGGCCCTCCTTCGATCCCGAGGTGGCCCGGGAGGCGGAGATCGTCCTTCCGGTCCAGGTCAATGGCAAGGTCCGGGATCAGATCCGCGTTCCAGCGGACGCTTCCCCGGAGGAGGTCCTCCGCATCGCCAAGGCGGGTGAGAAGATCCGCGCTTGCACGGACGGCAGGCAGATCGTGAAGGAACTGGTGGTGCCCAGACGGATCGTGACCCTCGTGGTCAAGTGACACATCGGCCCCTTTCTCCGAGAAGCGGCCGACGGGAGGACTCCTTGAAGAGATCGAGGGTGGCCGGGTCAATCCAGGTTTCGGCGCGCGCCGCGTGGGCGGCGAGGCTCCTTCGCGCGGCCGTGGTCGCCTCGGCCCTGGCCGTGCTGGCCGGCTGCGGGTACCGCCTGCTGGGGACGGGCACCCTTCCTCCCACGGTCCGCACCCTGGCGGTCCTTCCCTTCGAGCGACAGGTCCCTGTGCTCCAGATCGACCAGCGGGTCACCGAGGCCGTCGTGCAGGAGGCCTCACGGCGCCTGAAGGTGCGGGTCCAATCCGGCCGCGAGGGCGCCGATGCGGTCCTCACCGGCGCGATCCGCGGCTTCAACGTGGCGCCCCTGTCCTATGACTCCGAGGGCAGGGCGGACCGCTACCAGGTCACCCTGTCGGCCCGGGTTCGACTCACGGATCGGGCGGGAACGATCCTTTTCGATTCCCAGGGATACCGATTCACCCAGAACTACGCGCGCTCGGGCTCCCCCTCCACCTACGCCAGCGAGGAGGTCGTCGCCTACGAGGTGATCGCCAGAGATTTCGCGCGGGCCCTCGTTTCCGCCATGGTCGAGGGGGGAAATGAGCGCTGATCGGTTGATCCGTCACGAACAGAGCGGCCCGCCCGGCTTCTGGACGGTCTTCTCCCTCCTGGAAGAGGGGATGCAGAAGGAGGACTTCGCCTCCGGGATCAAGGTGCACACCGACCTCATTTACTACGACGAGATCTGGGACCACTTCGCCCGGGCGCCGTTCCCCTTGCGGAACGGACTGCTCCTGGTGGCCGCCACGGCGGTTTCCCTCCTCACACCCTTCGTTCTCAAGGGTTTCTGGCTGCCCTTCGTGCCGGTGTGGGTCGTCCTTTCCGCCGCCTGGTTCCTATTCTGGGCGGGGCTTCGCCGGTGGACGGTGAGGCTTTTCGATTTTCAGGGGCTGGAGCTGGCCGAACTGCGGGGAATCCGGGGCGGAACGATGGACCGGTTCCTGGAGGACCTGTGGAAGGCCGTCGCCAAGGCCCGCTTCCCCCTCCAGGGAACGCTGGAGGCCCTGGACCTCGGGGAGTGCCGAATCCGGACCGCCGGATCGCTTTGGAGGAGCGTCTTTCTATACGACCGGGTGGTTTTTTCGAGGGAAGGCCCCGCGGGGTTCGGCCGGCGGGACTTTTACGCCCTCACGGCCCTGCGCGCCCCCGTGGGCATTCGTTGGCGCATCCCCTGGGTCCCCCTTTCCGTGGCGGTCCTCTGCTTCTTGTGCGCGGCGCCCGCGGGTTGGCTCGCCCGCGCGGCGGGGGGGTCCCTCGTCGTCTGGCTCCTGGGCTTGTCCACCGCGGGGCTCGTCGCCTCGCTGCTCGCCGCGGCCCTCCTCAGGGTGTCCGTGACGGTGGAGACGGGGACCGAGCCCGTGGAGACGCCAGGGATCCCCTGGTGGGACCAGCGCCGGCGCAGGGAAGTCCTCGCCTGGCTGGCCAGGCTCGTCAAGCTGGCGGACCGGGTGGAGCCGCTGGACGCCGAGGATTACTGGGAATACCACCGCGCCAAGCTCGGCCTGCTCAGGGAGGAGGGGTTTCTGGAGGAGTGGCCCTACCGTTCGGCCCTGGCCCGGCTCAACACCCAGGAGCGGGAGGAGTTGGGGGAGTAGGCGCCGGCCAGGCCGGCTACTTCGGGTCCCGGCAAGCCTGAACCACGGCCCGCAGGCCCGCCTCGAAGGGCCGGGCCACGAAGGGGTCCTCCGGGTGGATGCGCAGGGGCGTCCCCCTCTTTTCGAGCAGTCTGCAGAACAGTTCCATGCTGTAGGCCCGGCGCATGGACACGCCGGACAGGAAAGCCGCCGTGGCCAGGAACCGCGGGGAGAGGCCCGCCTCCGCGGCCACCGTCCGGAGTTCCTCCTCGTGGCCAAGGATGTAGCTGAGCTTCAACTGCGCGTCGGCCAGGGGCAGATCGCCGCAAGGAACCCCGCCTGCCTCCAGAAGGGTGAGGCCCGTTTCGTAATCCGCATCGTAGGGTTCGAGGGGAACCTGAGAGGTGACGGCCACGAATTTCCCCGATTCCACGGCGTCCCTGAGGGCGGGGAGGACCGAGTGGCCGGAGGCATCCAGGATGTTGGCGTTCCCCCCTCCGTACCCGCAGAAGACGGCGCCCTTCCCGCAGGCCCCGAACTGGGCGGCGTAATCCTGCGTCGTGAAGACGGGGTTCGCGAACACGGGCTTCACCGACGGGTCAAAGCGGGTGTCGGCCGTCGCCACGCCGATCCGTTGGACCTCCATCGCGATTCGGGCCCAATGCTCGTAAGAGAGGTTGGAGGAGTCCAGAGAGAAAAGGTCGTGGCGGTGCGGATTGACGAAGAACCCCGAAAGGGGGTCGTTGAGGTATTTCCAGACAAAGTCGCCCGTGGGCTTGAGCGCCCCGAACTCATGGGGCGATCGTTGGGACTCGATGGTCCCTCCCGTCCGGATCAGGTGAAGGTCCTGGAGCCGCTGGTCCGGGTAGGGGATGAAGACCCAGTCCTTCCGGACCGAGGTGATCCCATCGGGGCTGGCGCTGGCCGCCAGGCGGCCCTCGAAGGCGTCCGTGTCCCACTTCCGGTACTTGGTCAGCCGTCCGGAGAAGACGCGCTGTCCGTTGTTGAACACGGCGAAGAGGTGGGCCGGCCTCAGACGGTTGAGGAGGTACAGGGCGGTCTTCAAATTGCCGAGTGCGTCGGAGCTGGAGAAGTATCCCTCGAGCGGGACCTGGGAGCCCGTCACGGCCACGTTGGCCCGAAGGCCCTTGAGAGCGTAGCGGAGGTAGCAGAGGCCCCAAGCCATCGTGTCGGTGCCGTGGGTGATGAGGATGCCCGTGTCGTTCGCCACCCGTCCGTATTTGTGGAGGCCCCTCGCGATCTTCCACTCCAGGACGTCCAGGCGCTGGCTCGCGAGGATCTCCTCCTTGAAGAGGAAGGCCTCCGGATCCACGTCCTCCACCGTGAGGTCCTCGGAGACCTTCTCGGTGAGGAACGCGTCCCGCAGGACCTGGGCGTCGCGGATGTCGGTGAGAACGATGATGGGAACGGTCGGCGAGTGCCTGCGGACGTGGTAGAGGAGGTCGAGTCCCTCCCGGCCGCCCGGGGAAAGCTCCAGATCCAGCACCACGGCGTCCGGCGACTCCGCAAGCAGGGCTTCGCGCGCCCGTTCCATCGAGTCCGCAAAGGCGCAGCGCCATTCGGGGCGAGACCGGGAAAAGTACTCGCCCACAACGTCCTGAATCTCCCCGATGTCGTCGTCCACGAACAGGATCGTAAAGGTGCGCGACATGGCGACTTCTCCCGCGGGGCCCCACTCGGCCCGTGGCCCATACTATACAATGGGACGACGGCCGTCCGAGCAAGCCACGCTTCGGAGCCGCACGGCCTCTGGCCAGTCCGAAAAAAACCGCCCCGAAGGGCGGGAAGGGGGAGTCCTGTGGGTTCCGGAGGTGTCCTTCGGAGTCATACGTCCGTTTTTCCGCTTGGTTTCAACATGCGGGGGCGGCCGTCTGATATACTACGCCGCCTGGAGGCATCGTGGCGCCCATCCGGCTTCTCCTTCTTAGCAATTCGACGAACCCGGGGGAGCCGTACCTCGGTTGGCCGGAGGCGCACCTCCGGTCCTTCCTGGCAGGTTCCCGGCGCGTGTTCTTCGTACCCTTCGCGGGGGTACGCATCCACTGGGACGACTACGCGTCCAAGGTCAGGGACCGATTCGCGGCGGTCGGAGCGGAGGTCGTGTCCGCCCACGAGGTGAAAAGCCCGCTGGAGGAACTGGCCCGGGCCGATGCGGTGGCCGTCGGAGGAGGCAACACCTTCCACCTCCTCAGGCACCTTCGCGAAACGGGTTTGGGGAAGGCCATCGCGGAGCGGGCGGCCGCGGGAATGCCCTACGTGGGATGGAGCGCCGGGGCCAACGTGGCCTGCCCTTCGATTCGGACGACGAACGACATGCCCATCGTGGAAACGGGCGGCCTCTCCGCGCTGGGCCTGGTTCCTTTCCAGATCAATCCCCACTACACGGACGCGACTCTCCCGGGGCATGGCGGCGAGACTCGGGAGGAAAGGATCCTCGAATTTCTGGAAGCCAATCCGGGGGTCGTCGTGGTCGGTCTGAGGGAAAGCAGCCTTCTCCGTCGCGAAGGGTCCTCTTTGGTCCTCCTGGGCGACCGACCGGCCAGGATCTTCCGGAAGGGCGAGGATCCGGCGGAGGTCCCCCCGGGGTCGTCCCTCGACGGACTCCTCGGCTGACGCCCCATGTGCCTGGTCCTCATCGGATGGAAAGCGCGCCCGGGGCTCGAACTCGTCGTGGCGGCCAACCGCGACGAGGCCTACGACCGCCCCACGGCGGTTTCGGGGTGGTGGCCCGATGCGCCGAACCTGCTGGCTGGGCGAGACCTCAGGGAGGGGGGAACCTGGCTGGGCGTGGCCCGGGAAGGTCGGCTGGCCGCCGTCACGAACGTGCGCGGCCGGGGCGCCGTCGTGCCGGGGGCGCCGTCTCGCGGCCACCTCGTGCGGGATTTCCTCCTGTCCCGCCAAACCGCCGAGGCCTACGCCCTTCGCCTGCAGGCCGAAGCGGACCGGTATCCGGCTTTCAACCTCCTCCTCTTTGACGGTCAGGACCTGCTGGCGCTTTCGAACCAGGCAAGCGGGTTGCGTCGGCTTGAGCCGGGGGTGTGGGGATTCAGCAACGGGGTGCTGGACGAACCCTGGCCGAAGACGGAAGCCGGCACGAGGGCCCTGCGCCGGCTTCTTGACGAGCGCGTCCCCGCGCCCGACGACCTGCTTGACCTTCTGTCGGACGACCGCCCCGCCCCCGATGACGCCCTGCCGGACACGGGGGTCGGCATGGAAGCGGAGCGGCTCCTCTCCCCCATCCTCACGAGGACGGCGGCCTACGGAACCCGCTCCTCCACCGCGGTCCTGTGGACCTCGGCGGGCGCCGTGTCCTGGGCCGAGCTTCAAAGGGATCCCGGGTCCGAGGGGGGCGGAGTGGTCCGGTACTCCTTCCGCCTGGAGCTCTCATGAGCGCCGACTCCGTGAATCCGACGGCGTTCGCAGAATCCGCGCCCGACGACCTGCCGCCCGGACGCTGGGAAGGCGAGGTTCTCGTCGTGCAGCGCGATGAGGAGGTCGAGGCCGCCCTGGCTCGGCTTGGGGGGAAGCCTGTCCTCGGTTTCGACACGGAGACTCGGCCGTCCTTCCGCAGGGGAGTGGCTTATCCACCTGCGCTCGTCCAGCTTGCGTGCTCGGACCTCGCCGTTCTCTTCCAACTGGGGCGCATCGGTTTTCCAGAGGGTCTCAAGGCGCTCCTGGCCGACGCCTCGGTGGTCAAGGCGGGGGTCGCCGTGGGACGCGACGTGCTGGACCTGCAGGCCTTCTCCTACTTTCAGCCGGGCGGCTTCGTGGAGCTGGGGGACCTGGCCGAGCGGGCGGGCTTGAAGGCCCGGGGTTTGCGGGGACTGGCCGCGGAAGTCCTTGGTCTCCGAATCGCCAAGGGGCAGCGGACTTCGAACTGGGCTCGGGATGTGCTGACCCCCTCCCAGATCACGTACGCGGCCACCGACGCGTGGATCGGATTCGCCCTGTACGAGGCCCTGCGGCGCCTCCCCGCGGTTCCCCTGGCCGAGGAAGGCCCCCGTCCCGAGTGAGACGCGGTGGGGCGCGCCCGCCGTCTTGGCCGGCGCCGCCTTCTTGTCCCATAATGATGCCGGGTGTCCGTCCGGGGAAAGAGCCAGGAGGGGGGAGATGTCATCTCGGCTGATGAGGACCAAGTCGCTATCTCGTCTGCTCATGGACACGGACGTGGAGGGCCGGCGGCTACGCAAGGTGCTCTCGGCGTGGGACCTGACCGCCATCGGCATCGGCTGCATCATCGGCGTTGGGATCTTCGTCCTGCCGGGCGTCCAGGCCGCGCACAACGCCGGTCCCGGCATTGTCCTGTCCTTCGCCATCGCCGCGGCGGCCTGCGCCTGCTCGGCCTTCTGCTACGCCGAACTGGCGGCCATGATCCCGGTTTCGGGGAGCGCCTACACCTACGGCTACGCAACCCTGGGCGAATTCCCGGCCTGGGTCATCGGGTGGGACCTCATTCTCGAGTACATGGTGGCGGCGATCCTGGTCTCCACGGGGTGGTCCGCCTACTTCGTGAACCTGCTCAACATGACCCTGGGCGGCGGCGCCGACCTCCTGCCCCGGGTTTGGACGGCTTCCCCCTGGGATCCGAACCCAGGCCTGATCAACCTTCCGGCCGTGCTGATCGTCCTCTTCATCACGTGGCTCCTGGTGCGGGGCATCAAGGAGAGTTCCCGGGTCAACCTCGCCATCGTCGTCCTGAAGGTCTCCGTGATCCTCTTCTTCATCCTCGCCACGGCGTGGCACGTGAATCCAGCCAATTGGAGACCGTTCATGCCCTTCGGGTTTTCGGGCGTCATGACGGCCGCGGCCATCGTCTTTCTGGCCTATGTGGGCTTCGACGCCGTTTCCACGACGGCGGAGGAGGCCAGGAATCCCCAGAGGGACCTGCCCAGGGGGATCATGGCTTCGCTCCTCATCGCCACGGTCCTCTACATCGCCGTCGCCGCCATCATGACGGGCGTGGTTCCCTACTCCCAGCTCGGGGTGGCCGATCCCATCGCCCTCGTCCTCAACACCCTGCACATGCCCTGGGCCAGCGCGCTGATCAGCGTGGGGGCGCTGGCGGGGATCACCAGCGTCCTGCTGGTGCTCCTCATGGGACAGCCTCGGATCCTGTTCGCCATGTCCCGGGACGGCCTCCTGCCTCCCGGTCTGTCCAGGGTGCACCCGCGATACGGCACGCCCCACCTGACGACCCTTGGCACGGGCCTGATCGTGGCGATCGCCGCGGCGGTGACGCCCATCAACGTGTCCTCCGAACTCTGCTCGATCGGGACACTTTTCGCCTTCTGCATTGTGTGCGGGGGGGTCATTGTCTTGAGAAGGAGCCGCCCGGAAATACACCGGCCTTTCCAGGTGCCGGGCGGGCCGTGGCTCTCCCTTTGCCTGGGCGCGGCGCTCCTGGCGGCCGTGGCCTTCCTGCCGATTCACGCGCCCAGAGTCCTGGAGGGGGCCCTGTTCGCGGAGGGCGCTCCGGCCTGGTTCACCTGGCTCTTCAAGGGGGCGTTGCTTGCGGTCCTCGCCATCCTGTACGCCGTCTTCCGAAACCAGCCCCTGCCCTTGACGGGAATCATCTTGTGTCTGTACCTCATGGCGAGCCTGCCGGCATCGGCCTGGGTGAGGTTCCTGATTTGGCTGTTGCTGGGCCTCGCGCTCTACGGGGCGTACGGCTTCCGCCACAGCTTCCTCAACGGGGAAACCGCCTCGGGCGCGTGACCAGAAAAGGCCCCGGTGGGGCTTTGGAAGTCGGGAGGGTCTCCCTCGAAACCCTTCGCCCGCGTCACCGCCGGCGGTTGGATTCCTGAAGGTACTCGATCAGCGCTTCAATTTGCTGGTTGGACAAACGTCCCCGGAAGCCCGGCATGGTGAGGCCCTTGCCCTCGTGAATGACCTTCAGGAGCTGGTCGGGGTTCTCGTGGAAGGGCCAGTTCGGACGCGCAAGCGCCGGCACGGTCCCCGATCCCTCGAGGTTCGCGCCGTGGCAGACGGCGCAGTTTTCGTCGTAGATCTTCTTCGGGTCCGTTACCGAAGGAGTGGCGGCGGCGGCCGGGTGGGAGGGGGCGAGCGGCTCCGGTCGGGGGGCGTCGCTCCACCCCCCTACCGTGGGCGTCGTCCTCCAGAAAAGGAAAGTCAGAACGGCGGGGACGATCAGGGCCGCCGCCACGGCCACCGCCTTCCACGGGTAGGCGCTCTTCTTGTCATGGACCTCGGCCATTCCAATCTCCTTGAACAGAGTATAACCCGGCCCGCCCGCCGTTATGCCGTGACTCCCGGCCGGATTCGGTCCCGCACCTCAAAGCAGGTAGGCCAGCCCCAGGCCGACCTGGGCCGCCATCATCATCGCGTACATCTCGGTCCAGGAGGGGTGGTTCTCGGTGAAGGCGAGTTCGTCAGGATTCCTGAGGATCAGGTACACGGTCCTTCCGCCCCAGGCCACCAGGGCGACGGAGAGGGCCAGGAGCAGGGCTGGGGATCCGGTCAAGAGGCGGCCGCCTCCGGGCGCGGGCAGGACGAGCCCGAGGGGAAAGAGGAGCCAGGGGAGGACGAAGGAAGGGGCGATCATCCACGCGGCCTTTCGCGGACCGTAGACGATGGGGAGGGTCCGGCATCCCCCCAAGCGGTCGCCCTCCATGTCGGAGAAGTCCTTGGTGGACGAGGCCCCCAGAAGAAACAGGAAAAAGACCGCACCGAGGTACCAGGGTTCCCAGACGGCCGCGGAGGCCACCATGGCCCACCCCGCCACCTTGAGGAGTTCCCCCCGGGCCACCGCGATGGTGACGTTGGCCCAGATGCCCAGGCGCTTCGTGCGCCCAAGGCCCGGTGCGCTGTAAATGTAGGTGCACAGAAGGCCCGCGAGGTAAATCCAGAAACAGGCGTGGGCGTGCCACGGCGCCGTAGTGCGGGCCCAGAACCCCGAATTGTGGGGCGGCGGGACCACCCACCAGATGGGGACGAGAGAGAGGACGTACATCACCCAGGAGACCCAGAGGGCCTGGCGAACCGTCACCTGGCCCGTGCAGAGCGGGCGAGAGGGTTTGTTGACGCGGTCGATCTCGAGGTCGTAGACCTGGTTGATGATGTTGGACGCGGCGTTCATGAGGGAGGCGCAGAGGGAAGCCACGAGGAGGGTCCAGAAGAGATCCCGGGTAAAGGAGGCGTATGGGTTGTGCGCTCCGCCCCAGGCGCAGGCCGATCCCGAGAGGATCCCCAGGAGAGGGGGGAGGAGCGTGAAGGGTCTGACCAGGTCGATCCAGGGCTTGAGGCTCACCGCTCTACCTCCAACCATGAAATAGCCATGCGTTCCACAGGGCCGCGGGCGCCCAGGTGAAGGCCCCGGCCATGGCCCCGATCAGAACGTGGACCACGATTTTGGAGACGAAGTCCCGCCCCGAGTTCCACTCGTTGACGACGGACTCGGCCAAGAACCAGAGAAGGGCCGCGAAGGCGATGGAGGCGAAGGGGAACCAGAACCAGGTCCCCACGAGAGGGAAGGGGCCTGCGTGCCCCAAGGGCCCGGAGGGCTCCAGGAGAAGGGCGTACGCCAGCGCGACGGCCGCCAGGGCCGCCATGCCGGCCGCCGTGCCCCGGAAGGACAGGGCGCCGGCGGTGCCCGGAGGAACGGGACGGCGGGCGAGAAGGGCGAAGGTCCGGCCGCGGGCCGTCTTCCCGAATTCCGAGGCCACCGTGTCCGCGGCGTAAACGGCCAGGGCCGCGGCGAAGGCGGGGGGGGAAATCCAGGCGAAGACGGCCGGCATGAACCCCTTGGAGAAGACCGATCCGGTCCCGCGCCGGCCCCCGTCGGCCTCCGCGATCCCCCGGTCCTCCTTGATCCGGCGGCCGAAGTAGGTGCTGAAGTGGGCCAGGAAGTAGAAGAGCAGCAGCAGGGAGAACCCCCTCCATCCTCGCGCCGCCAGCACGGAGAGACCCGCGGCCGCGCCGAAGAGGAACCCGGTCCCGTCGACCCAGCCCTTTCGCAGGGCCGTTCCGGCCAGGGCCAGGTTTGCGATGGCCAGAGCGAGTAAGCCCAAGAAGGTCGGAGTACCCAAACCCTCCGAGATGGCCCGGCCCAGGGCGCTTGAGGCGAGCCATCCCGGGGCGAGGCCCGGGAGGAAGGCCAGAACGGACCAGGCGGCCAGGGGCACCGTGAGGTTGTCGTCGAATTGGCCCGGGAGGGATTCCACCACCGCCGCCACGGCCGAGGCGGTGGCGCAGAGGCCCCAGAGGAGACCGGGTGTCCAGGGAAATGGACCCGCGCCCTCCAGAACGAACCGGAAGAAAGCCTGCGACGTGGCCGAAGCTACGATCCAGAACCCGGCGAGGCCGGCCCACGTCTTTTTCGGGTTCCAGGGCAAGCGGGGGCCGCCGAGAAGGATGCCGCAGAGGGCCCCCGAGGCGTCGCCGAAAGCCAGAACGGCCCAGGCCGCCGCGGCCACGGCCAGACCCGCCCGGCGGTAAAAGGCGAGGGCCTCCCCGGGAGGTAGGGAAAGGTCGGCGAGGTCCGGCGTGATGGGGAGGAGCGCCCCAAGGAGGATCAGCGCCAGGACGACGGCGGGATACCCGACCATGCCCGTGTAGCCGCGGGCCTTTTCCTCGGGCCTCTCCAGCTTTTTTCGCCCGTACAAAGGGAACAGCCAGAGGTTGTGGGCGAGGGCGGCCAGGGCGCAGAGCGCCGCCTGCCAGGGCGTGAGCCACCTCAGGCACAGCGCGAAGAGCCCCATGCTCATGTGGAGCACCTTGCGTGCGATCTCTCGCTGGGTGTCCGGATTCATGTCCCCCCGTCCCGGGAGCGGCGCGCGGCCCCGCGTCCTGCGTCAGTACGCCGCCGTTCCGCCGTACAGGTCCACCACGGTCCCCGCTCCCTTCAAGCTGACCAGGAGGCGGTAGTTGGTGTCCCGGAAACTCCCGATGGTCCTCCGGCCCGCCTCGAAGCCGATGGAGTAGCAAGAGCCCCTGTACCAGAAAATCAGGCGCAGGTTGCGCCAGTCATGGTCGCGCAGGTCCCGCTCGAGGACGGGATTCAGCGTGATCCGGTCCTCCAGGAGGTCGAGGTAGGCCGCCAGCCGGAGCTCCTCGGCGGCCGACGCGGTGGGGTCCGCGCCCAATGCGCCCGCCTTGAGGTAGGTGACGCGGACGAAGGCGTCTTTCTCCTTCTCCTTGGGCCTGTACGTCACCGAAAGGGACTTGGAGGCCAGGCGGCGGGCCAGGGGGTTGTAGCTGAGGCGTAGGTCGCCGCTCCACGTCTCCAGCGGCCAGAACCGGACCGCGAGGACCACCGGCGACCGCGGGCTCGAACGCCCGTCCAGGTAGGTCAGATCCCCATTCAGGCGCCAGCTCTGGTACAGCTCCGCGTCCAGGCGGAGGCTTCCCTTCTTCCCGTAGATGCGGTTCCGCAACCCGTACTTGAAGAGGTCCAGGTCCAGGCCCACCTGGTCCACCTCGTCGTAAAGGGGCAGCCGGACCGCGTCCCTGTCCCCGGAGATGTAGGTGTAATTGAGGAAAGGCTCCACCACGTGCTTGAACCCCGAATCGAACCGCCTGAACAGCCTGGGGCCAGAAACGTCCAGCGAAGCCCGGGCGTACGTCCGCCAGAGGTCGCTCCCTTCGGGCCCTCCCGTCACGGGGTCCACCCCTTCGCCGTAGTAGGTGGCCCGTCCCTCCACCCTGGGGGTGAAGTCGAGCCAGGGGGCGGGGTGCAGGGGCCATTCCACAAACGGGTGGAGGTCGGCGCGCCCGTAGTCCATGGAGTTCTTTCCCGGGTTCGCGGCGGAGCTCCCCGCGACCCACTCCTTGTGGAGGGCCCCCAATGAGGTCTCGAAGCCCGCGTACAGGCTCCGGCCGAGGGGTTGGAGGCTGGAGCGGAATTCCACGAGGGGGAGAGCCCGCTGGATCAGGTCGCGGTCTTCGGTGAAATACTGGCGGCGCCTCTCGACCCTCGAAAGGAGGGAGTAGGCCCCACGCCTCCACCCGAGAAAGATCCGGGAGTCCGTTCGGGAGAGGGTGCCTCGGGTGTAGTCCCTTTCGTACTCCTTGGGAAAATCGATGTCCGAGAGGAGGTTCACGTCCGCCACGGCGTACCAGCCCCTGCGGAAATCCTGGAGGTGGCTCCAGGTCGCCTCCCACCGCCTTCTCCCGTCGCTGTCCTGGCGGATATGGTAGGCCCTGGCCCACCCGTAGGACCGCTCGGTGAGGGCGTAACGGAACTCGCTCCCCACGCCCCAACCTTCCTCCTCGTACCAGTCCGCGAACAGGGTCTCGTCCCACCAGTCCCTCGGGGCCAGGTAGAGGGCCGTGCTCACCGTGGCTCCATGGCGCGAACTGCTTCCGACGTCCGGGATCAAGAGGCCCGTGGATCTCTCGGGCTTGAGGGGCCAGACCACGTAGGGGAGGTACAGAGCGGGGACCGTTCGCACCCGGAACCGCGGGTTCCGCAAGAACGCGTAGTGGTCCACGTGAAAGCGTCCCCGGGTGAGCCGGACGCTCCAGGGCGGCACGGCGGCCGTGCACGAGGTGAGGGTGCCGTCAACGACTTCGTACCAGTCGGGACCCGTTTTTCGAATCTCGCTGCCGGTCACGGTGAAATCGCCGTTCTTCTGGAGCCCGTATGCGTCCCTGACGGATCCGGTGGCCGAATTCAGGTCGTATTCGAGCACCGACCCCGAAACGGTGAAATCTCCGAAATCCACGGCCACCGCGCCCTCGGCTCGGACTTTCCCGGCTTCCGAATCGTACGTCACGGCGTCCGCCGTGAGGAGCATCTCGCCGAAAACGAACCGGACGTTGCCCTCCGCGAGGAAAACCCCGGGAGAAACGGTCGTGATCCGGTCGAAGGTCAGAAGGTACTCGGGCTCCGTAGGGACCGAGGGACTTCCGGGAGGGGCGGGAGCGGCGGATTGGGCCGGCGGCTTCTGGGCGGGCGAGGCTTTGGGCCGCCAGGGAATGGGCGTGATCTGGGACCGGGCCGGCACCGCGGCGGCGATGAGACAGACCGCGAGGAGGATGCGCCTCACGCTGCCTCCCTGAAGATCCGGACTCCGGCGTAGGATACGACCTGGTCCTCGTCCCCGGTCACCATGCCCGAGTGGGTGTAGTCCACGACGTCGGCGGCGTTGGCGCCGAGCAGGCGGGCGGCCGTGAGGGCCGCCACGGCGGGCGCGAAACCGCACATGGAAATGTCGTGTGCCAGCACGGCTCGGTGGAGGCCCTCGGCATCGATGGACCGCACGGCGTCCAGGGCGAGGTCGTCCTTGTCGCGGTTGGTGCGGGCGTCCTCGTAGTGGTTCATGTCGGTGGAGACCACGATCGCCGCCGGGTCGTCCAGGCGGGCCAGGGCCCGGGCGATGCCTTCGCCCAGGCTCCGCAGGACGTGAAGGTCATGGATGCCGACGGCGACGGCCGAGACCCGGACCCCGGGGACGTACACCTGGAGGAACGGGATCTGAACCTCGACCGCGTGTTCTTGCAGATGGGCCCTTTCCTCCGGCTCGAGCCCCCGAACTTCGCTGAGGAGAAGCCCGTTGAGTTCGGCGTCCACCGGGCACTCGCCCAGGGGAGTCAGCCAAGCCCGCCCCGGGTAGAGGGACAGGGGCGAACCCAGGCCTGTGTGATTCGGACACAGGATGAGGATCCTCTCCGGGAGCGACGAGGCGGCGTAGGTCTTCCCGGCGGTGGACCCGCTGTACAGGTACCCGGCGTGAGGGACCAGCAACGCTGTGGGGCGGACGGGGGGTAGGGTGCGGACGAGAAACCGCTCCACCGCGGTCCTCAGCTGGACCGGGTGGGAGGGGTAGAAACTCCCGGCGACGGCCGGCCTCCTCGCGGTGTATTCCGGACCCATCGGGCTCTTACCCTCCTGCGCGGCGGACGGCCCGCTCCGGGAACGATAACACCGGTAGACCCGGTAGAAAACCCCGGTCCTCCACGCCAGATGCCCCTCAGGTCATTCAATCCAGAGCAGGGGGAGAAGGCCCGCGGCCGCCAGAAGAGTAAGGAGAGCCAGGGCGGGCAGGCCCGTGGGTCGGTCCGAAAAGGCGTAGGCGTAGATCCCCTTGGCGATGTTGTTGCTGGATGCAGCGATCACGATCCCGGCGCAGGCCACCTCAAGGGGGGTGGCCGTCCCCGCGGCGCTGGTCAGCCCCATGATGAAGGGGTCCACGTCCGTCACGCCCATGACCAGGGCCAGAAGGTACAATCCGCTCCTGCCCAGGGATTCGAAGACCAGCTCGGAAATCACCAGGACCGCCACGAAGATGAGGGCAAAGAAGAACGCCGCGCGAAATTCCAGGGGGTTGCGCGCGGGGTCCGGAGGCTCCTGGGCCTCCTTGTCCCGGCGTTCCATCCGAGCCCAGACCAGCCCGCCCAGGATCGCCAGGGCCGCGAGGATCAGGAAGGGGGCCCGGATCTGGCGGGCGAGTGCCCCGTTGAAGGCGGCCACGAGGACCACGATGCGCAGGTACATGAGTCCGGAGGCCAGCAGGATGGAGCCGGAGTACAGCCGGGAGAGGCGGTTCCCGCGGGACTTCTTGGCCAGCACCACGGTTGTCACGGTGGAGGAGTAGGCTCCCCCGAGGACGGCCGAGAGCAGGACCCCTCCCCGGCCTCGGGTAAACCTCTGGATGACGTAGCTCCCGTAGGAAACGGTGCTCACCGCCACCACCACCATCCAGAGTTTGAAGGGATTGACGGCGAAGGGGGTGAAAGGCTGGTTGGGCACCACGGGGAGGATGACAACCGTCAGCAGGAGGAACTTGGTGAAGGTCACGACCTCCTCGGGAGGGAGCCGCCTGGAGAGCCCCTCCAGGGCCTGTTTGAGTTCGAGGAGGAGGAGGCTGAGTACCACCAGGGTCGAGGCGATCCAGAACAGGTCTCGGTAGACCAGGACCCCGACGACGAAGGTCATCAGGCCCGAGATTTCCGTCGTGACCCCCGCCTCATCCGACGCCTTGAGCTTGTGGAGGTAGGAGGCGAGCAGGAAGGAGCCGACCACCGCGAAGGCGAAGGCCAGGGGCAGAAGCTGTTCGCCCGAGACGAGGGCCGTCGCGTACCCCAGGAGGCCGATGAGGGGGAAGGTCCGCACGCCGCCGAAGACGTAGTGGCCCGCGGTCCCCTTGCGCTCCTCCCGCTCCAGGCCGATCAGGAAGGAAAGGAAGAGCGTCAGCAGGACCTTGAATCCTTCGGGCGGAAAGAGCTCGGCCAGTTCCTTCCACATGAAAACCCCCTGCCTCGTTTGGCTTCATCCTAACGCTCGGGGGCTCCAAGGTAAAGCCCGCGGGAAGCCGGTTGATCCAGCCGCCCCGAAAGGTCATTCACTCGTCTTCAGGCAGGCCCCCGCTGATCCGCATGGCGCAGTACTTGGGCCCGCACATGGAGCAGTACCGCGCATCCTTGTCGGACGGGGAGGGGAGGGAGGCATCGTGCATCGCCCGCGCCGTCTCGGGGTCGAGGGCCAGGGCGAACTGGTCCTCCCAGCGAAAGGCGTAGCGCGCGCGGGACATGGCGTTGTCCCATTTCCGGGCGACGGGGTGGCCCTTGGCCAGGTCGGCGGCGTGGGCCGCGATCTTGTAGGCGATCACGCCCTGCCGCACGTCCTCGCGGTCCGGCAACCCCAGGTGCTCCTTGGGGGTTACGTAGCAGAGCATGGCCGTGCCCAAGGCGCCGATGACGGCTGCACCGATGGCGCTCGTGATGTGGTCGTATCCCGGGGCCACGTCCGTCACGAGGGGCCCGAGGGTGTAAAAGGGGGCCCCGTGGCAAAGGTGTTCCTCCCTCTCGACATTCTCGGCGATGAGGTGGAGGGGCACGTGGCCAGGGCCCTCGATCATGACCTGCACATCCCTCTCCCAAGCCCTGCGCGTAAGCTCACCGAGGGTCTCCAGTTCGGCGAACTGGGCCGCGTCGTTGGCGTCGGCGATGGAGCCGGGCCGGAGCCCGTCCCCCAGGGAGAGGGCGACGTCGTAGGAGGCGGCGATCTCGCAAATCTCGTCGAAGTGCTCGTGGAGGAAGTTCTCCCGGCGGTGGTGGAGGCACCATGAGGCCAGGATCGAGCCGCCCCTCGACACGATCCCCGTAGTGCGCGAGGCGGCCAGAGGCACGTGGGCGAGGCGCAGGCCCGCGTGGACCGTCATGTAGTCCACCCCCTGCTCGGCCTGGTCCACCAGAGTCTGCCGGTAGACCTCCCAGGTGAGGGCCTCGGGGCTTCCTCCGACCCGTTCGAGGGCTTCGTAGATGGGGACCGTGCCGACGGGCACGGGGGCGTTGCGCAGGATGCCCTCGCGGGTCGCGCGCATGGCCGGGCCCGTGGAGAGGTCCATCACCGTGTCGGCTCCCCACCGGATGGACCAGGCCATCTTCTCCACCTCCTCTTCGAGGCAGGAAGCAACGGCCGAACTGCCGAGATTGGCGTTGATCTTCGTGAGGAAGCGCCTTCCGATGACCATGGGTTCGACTTCGGGGTGGTTCGGATTGGCGGGGAGGATGGCCCTCCCGGCGGCGATCTCCTCCCGGACCACCTCCGGCTCCATCCCCTCGCGGACGGCGGCGAACATCATCTCGGGGGTGACGGTTCCCGCCCGGGCATAGGCGAGTTGAGTGACCCGCCGGCGGGCGGCCGCCACGAGTCCTCCGGCCTTCGAGCGGACCGTGTCCTCCCGTTCGGCGATCCATCCGCGCCGGAGGGTCGGGAGGCCCTGGGCGGGGTCGAGGGAAACCTCGGGATCCGTGTACGGCCCCGAGGAATCGTACAGTAGGACCGGCTCGGCTTCCCCCGATGGACGGATCTCGCGAAAGGGAACCCGCACGTCCGGCCGCGGCCCCTCGATGTAAACCTTGCGGCTGCCCGGCACAGGGCGGCCCTTTCCGAAAGCGGAAAAACGGTCTTGCGCGTCCATGGCGCACCTCGCTGGCGAGCGGCGTCGCCTTCAGGTCAGGGGAGGAGGGGAAAGGGACCGTTGCGCTCCCTACGCCAGCATGACCTGGGTCAGGTTCGAAGGGACCGTCCGGCCGGGGTGCTCCCCACGGACGTCTCAGCGGCTTCGGCCGCGCCCCCAGCAACGCCTTCAGAATAGGCGCGGCGGCGCGGGTCGTCAAGCGGCCGAATTTCCCACTCGGGAAGTCAAGTTTCATCCGCTACGCCAGGTTCGGCCCGATTCGGCACGATATACAAAGGCTCCTGCGAGTCGATACGGCGCGCTCCCGTGTGGGCTCTTCAAACGCGCGTGAGCACTCGCTTTCGTCGGCCAGACTTTTCCACGAATCGTGTGGAAAAGCCTCTGGAAAACCCTGTGGAATCTCCGAGAACTCCGTGAAAAGAGAGGGGATCCTGCTCCTTGCACAGCCCTTGGGCAATGTTTTGAATCGCTATATATAATAATGTAATATAGCCATCGCGATGGGTCGCTACGCGGGCCGCTCCAGGACGAAGGTCCACCACTCGCCGTCGGTCCGCCTCTCGATCACCCGCAGACCGGAAGCGGCGGATAGGACGGCGTCCCCCTTCTCCAGGAGAATTCCGCTGAGGATGAGCCTCCCGCCGGGCGCCGTCCTCGCGAAGAGGTGCGGCAGAATCTCCACGAGGGTCTCCGCGAGGATGTTGGCGAGGACGACGTCGTATTGGCCCCGCGCCGACTCCACCCCTCCCACGAAGGCGGGAAAGGGCGTGCCGTTGACGGCGGCCGTTTCGGACGCGACCCGGACCGCCAGGGGGTCCACGTCGCAGGCCCAGGCTTCCTTCGCGCCGAGGAGGAGGGCCGCCGCGGCGAGGATTCCGCTCCCGCACCCCACATCCAGCACACGGGCGCCGGCGGGCATCCAGGATTCCAACGCCCTGAGGCAGGACGCCGTGGAATAGTGCTCGCCGGTCCCGAAAGCGCATCCGGGCACGAGCCGAACCGCCGCGCGGCCGGGCCAGGGGTTGGGAGCTTCCAGGGCGGGCAGAACGGCCAGCCTTCGGCCGAGAGCCATGGGCTTCAGTCCCGCCTGGTATCGGGCCACCCAATCCACGCCTTCGCGCTCCTGCCAGGCGCACCGCACGCCGGCCTCGGCGGCCTCCAGGGACTCCCCAAGACCGGCCACGGGCGCTTCGAAGTAGGCCTCCCAGTGCCGCGGGTCCCGTTCCCACACCCCCGCGGTCCCCGCGTCCCGGAGCCCCTCCGCTACGCGCTCGGTCAGGGGGCGGGAGCCCCGCACGACGAGGACGGCGTCGCCCATTTCACTCCTCCAAATACAGGAGAGAGAGCCGCTCCAACCCCCAGTGGCGGAGGGCGGAGACGGCCGCCAGACGGTCGAGGGTCTGCCGGAGGACCCTCGGCTCCAACGCGTCGGCCAGGTCCCCGAGGCGCTCTCGGGCCTCGGCGCGCCAGGCCTCGGCCAGGTCCGGGGGGCCGTCGAGGAGGGCGAGGCGAACGAGTTCCTGATCCAGGGGGGAGAGGGCCGCTTCCAGGCGCGCCTCGGATCCGCCGGCCTCGGCCTTCAGTTCGCGCAACTCCGCCGCCGCGACCTCCGCGAAGCGGCAGAGAACGGGTGCCGAATCCCTGAGGCCCGGGCGCTCGAGAAGGGCCTCCAGGTTCCGGGCGCGGGATTCGAGGAAGGCCGCGATGCGCTCGGCGGAGGGAGGCGCCGCCTCCACGCCGGCGGCACGCCCCACGGCGGCCTGCCTCCTTGCCGCCAGGGCCTTCGCCACGTCCCTCTCCGCGAAGGAAAGGCACACGGCGTGCCGGGAGGGAACCTTTCGCCGATCGAGGCGCTCGAAGTACGCCGCGATGCCGGCCTCGACGGCCTCGGCGGGAACGCCGGAGGCGAACCACTCCACCGCCTTCTCGAAGTCCAGCGGCGAAAGGAGGAGCGGCGCGCCCCTCCTCCGTCCGAAGGCCGCTTCGATCCGGTCGAAATAGGCCCGGATGTTCTCGTCCATGGTCCGCCGCCTCGGCGGCTACGCCCCCTCGCGCACGTTCATCTCGTACAGAATCCGAAGGCCCTCGAGGGTCAGGTTCTCGTTCACCGCGTCGATGGAGGGGCAGTCCTTCACGATGACCGGCGCGAGCCCGCCCGTCGCCACCACCGAGCGGACGGTCCCGAACTCCTTCTTCATCTTTCGGATGATGCCCTCCACCAGACCCACGTAGCCCCAATAGAACCCGGACTGCATCGAGGTCACGGTGCTCTTGCCGATGACTTTCTTGGGGCGCGCGATCTCCACCTTCGGGAGCTTGGCCGCCTTTTCGAAGAGGGCCTCCGCGGAGATGGAAAGCCCGGGGGCGATGACCCCCCCGAGGTAGTTTCCCCCCTCGCCCAGCATGTCGAAGGTCGTCGCCGTGCCGAAATCCACCACGATGGCCGGACACTCGCACGAGGCGTAGGTGGCGACGGCGTTGACGATCCGGTCGGCGCCCACGTCCGAGGGGCTGTCGTACAGGATGTGGATCCCCGTCTTGATGCCCGGCGCCACGAAAAGGGGATCGCGATGGAAGTAACGGCGGCTCATCTGCCGGAGAGGGGCGTCGAGGGGCGGCACCACGGAGGAAATGGCCACGCCCGATACCTCCTCCAACCGGAGGTCGTTGTGGTGAAAGAGATTCTGCAGGAGGGCCCCCCACTCGTCCTGGGTCCGGTGCCTCGCCGTGGAGAGCCTCCAGGACAGGACGAGTTCGCGCCCCCTGAAGAGCGCCACGTTGCTTTGCGTGTTTCCCACGTCCATCACGAAGATCATGGCCGCCTCCTCAGACGCTCGACGTCGCCGAAACGCACGCGCCTTGCCTCCCCCGCCACTTCGAGCACGAGCTCCCCTTCGGGTCCGATCGCCAGGAACGGCCCGACGGCCGTCTCCCCGCCCGCCTGGACTTCCAGCATATCCCCTTCCCGGTGGATCCAGAGATCGCTCACGGACTGGAGGAGCCCCTGGCCGCCTTCAAAGCCATCTTCCAGGAGGGGCTCCATTCGATCGAGGAGGTGACCGACCAAGACCTCCAGGGTGGGGGAGGACCCTCCCAGGGATCGGATCGAAGCCGCCCGGTCCCGCAAGTCCGCGGGCCAGTCTCTCTCCTCCTGGAGGAGGTTCACCCCTGCGCCCAGCACGAGTCCCGAGTGCTCCTCGCCCTTCCACGCGGCCTCCATCAGCGCGCCCGACACCTTCCGCCCCCCCACCAGGACGTCGTTGGGCCATTTGAGGGCGGCCTCCAGCCCGCAGAGGTCCCTCAGGGTCCGGGCCACGGCGGCGGAGGCCGCCACGGGAAGCAGGGAGAGGGAACCGGCCTTCCCCTCCGGGGGCCAGAGGGCGACGCTCAGGGCGAGGGCCGCTCCGGGCGCTGCGATCCAGGCGCGCCCATGGCGACCCCGCCCGCTCCTCTGGTCGTCCGTATAGAAGGCCGCCCCGTGCGCCTCGGGCCCAAACCGGGACAGGTGGCGCCTCGCCTCGTCGTTCGTGGATTCCACCGTGCCCACGAAGAGGCAGGGGCGGCCCAGCCAGCGCGTGGTGAGGGACACCGGCGGGCGGGGGCAGGCGCTGGGGGGGGCGGTCATGGCGCCGGTTCGATCTCCAGGGAGAGGTCCACGGCGCGCGCGGAATGGGTCAGGGCGCCCGACGAGATGAAGTCGACCCCCGTTTCGGCCACCGCCCTCAGGCGTCCCGGACGCATGCCGCCGGAGGCCTCGAGGAGGATTCCGGGAGGCCGCATCCGGGCGGCTTCCCTCATGTCTTCATCGGACATGTTGTCCAGGAGGATGAGATCCGCGCCCGCCGCCACGGCCTCCTGGAACTGCAGGAGGGTGGTCACCTCCACTTCGACCTTGAGCAGGTGGCCCGCGTGAGCCCGCGCGCGGCGCACCGCTTCGCCGATGGAGCCAACGGCCGCCACGTGGTTGTCCTTGATGAGGATGCCGTCCGAGAGGCCCATCCGGTGGTTCATTCCCCCGCCCGTCCGGACGGCGTACTTCTCCAGCGCCCTCATGCCGGGCGTGGTCTTGCGGGTGTCCAGGAGGCGGACCGCGCGGCCGGCCACCTCGTCCACGCAGGCCCGGGTGAAGGTCGCGATCCCCGAAATGCGCTGGAGCAGGTTGAGCGCCACGCGCTCCGCCAGGAGAAGGGACGCCAGAGGGCCTTCCACTCGGGCCACCACGGTCCCCCCGGGAACGCGGGCGCCCTCCTCCGCGAGGGCCTCGACGGCGCATGCCGGGTCGGCGAGGCGGAAGGCGCGCAGGGCCGCCGGCAGGCCGCAGACCACGAGCTCCTCCTTGGCCAGGACCGATCCGCGCCCCCGTCCCGAGATGCACAGGGCCTCGGTGGTGCGGTCTCCGTCGGGGGCGTCCTCCCTCAGGGCCGCGAGGAGGAAGGCGTCCAGGGCCTGGACGCTCAGACCGCAGACCACGCGACCCTCCTGAGGCCCGTGAAGCCGTTCTGGTGGAACCAGGAGAGGATCTGCGGCTCGGCGCCCTCGAGGGCGAAGCGAACCGTCTTGTCCTGAGTCCGGATCGTCAGGGTTTCCTCCCGGATCTCCGCCCGGACGGAGCCCGGAGCCAGGTGAAACGCGGACCGGAGGAGTTCGGTGGGGTCCCCCGCGGCGAGGCGCCCGCGGAGGGGGAGCGCCACCTCCGCCAGAGAACGAAAGTCCCGTCTCGCCCGCATGCCCGCCTCCCGATCCGTGGGACGGTGTCCCCCGGGTGTCAGCCTTCTCCGTCCACGAAGGAATTCCACTCCTTGCAGTTGGGGCAGCGATGGAGGATCTCCAGCGTCTTGTACCCGCAGGAAATGCAGACGTAGGCGTCCATCATCTGCTCGCTGCCGGCGAGCGCATCGGCCCACTCCTTGACCAGGGATGGATCCACGGCGCCCCGCCGGCTGAGGTCCCAAAGGGTCTTCTGCACCAGGCGGGACCGCCCGAAGTGTCGAACGAGGTGGCGGGTGACGGCCGCCGCGGGCTCCCTTCGCTTCAGGTCGAGGAACTCCTGAAGCTCCTGAAGAAGGGCGCGCTTCTGTCCCTGCTCGTGACCCAGGCGGTGAAGGGTGTCCAGGTAGCCGCCGAGGTCCTGGCGTTGGGCGTAAATCTCTCGCAGGAGGGAAAGGAGCATGAAGGACTTGTGGGGGGTCTCCCGGAGGGCCCGCTCGACGGTCTTGAGGGCCCGGTCCGCCTTGTTCACCTTCAGGTACAGGCGGGCCAGGAAGATGGTGGCCGTCGTGTTCTCGGGATACAGGCGGAGGGCCCGGTGGAGCTGCCAGGCGGCCCGCAGGTGGAGCCCCGATTCGGCCAGCCTCTGCGCCTTCTGGGCGAGGAGGAAGGAGAGCGTCTTGGGGTCCTTCTGATGGCGCACCTTCTGAAGCCGGACGGCGTACTCGTAGGCCTCCCCCCACTCGCCCAGGTCCTCCGAGAGCTTCACGAGGAAGGCGAGGGCGTCGGGGTCCCGGGGATGGAGGGCCAGCGCGTCCCGGAAGGTCTTCACGGCGCGGTCCATGAGCCCGCCGGTCTTGAAGTCCATGCCCAGCGCGTTCAGGGCCAGAACCCGCTCCTCCTCGCTCAGGGAGGCGCGCGTGAGGAGGGACTGGTGGACCCGTATGGCCCGGTCTATCTGGCCCCGCTGTCGGTAGAGATTCCCCAGGGCGAGGTACACCTCCACGGGCTCGGTGGAGACCTCCACGACCTTGGTGAGGTGGCGGATGGAGTTCTCCACGTCGCCCGTCAGCATGGCATACATGCCGCGGATGTAATGCAGGGAGCGGCGGGCGTCCTTCCCGTCTCCGGTGGGCCGGCGGAACAAGGGGAGCCGCGCGCCCAGGAAGAGCCCCAGGAGAAAGACGAGGATGAAGGTGGCGAGGACCCAATTCGGGATGCCGAAGGCCTTCATCACGGCCGGTATTCCTCCTCGACGGCCTTCTCGCCGAGCAGCCCGTCGCGGATGGGAAGGTTCCGGAGCTGGTCCACCTCCTGCTCCAGATCCCGGATGCGCTTGCGCAGCTCTCGGGCGCGGAGGAAGTGGTCCACCTGGTCGAGCATGCCCACGAACCAGAAGACCAGGAAGGCGACGACGAGGGGGAAGATGAGCAGGACCGGCAAGGGGACGCTCTGGAATTCGATGACCCCGGGGATGAGGACGAAGACCGTGGAAAGCTGGCGGTTGCCCACGCTCAAGGCGAACCAGGCGAGGATCACCAGGGCGATGATCAGCCACTTCAGCGTGCCGAGGAGATTACGCATCCGGCCTGCCCTCCCAGAACATGCGCTCGATCCGGTCCAGCCCACCCCGGGCATCGAGCAGTAAGTCCACGAACTCCCGTACGGCGCCTCGCCCCCCGGGGGCCGACAGGACGACATCGGCGTGCCGCTTCACCAGGGCGTGGGCGTCGGCCGGACACGCCGAGACGCCGACCCGCGCCATGACGGGCAGATCCAGAACCTCGTCGCCCACGTAGGCCGTCTCGGCGGTCGAGCACCCCGCCTCCCGCACCAGTTCCGCGAGGGCCGGCACCTTGTCCATGGCCCCCTGCCGCACGAGGACCACGCCCAGCTCCTCGGCCCTCCTCGTCACGATGTCCGAGGTCTTGCCCGTGATCAGGCCCACCTCCAGCCCCAGCTTCCGGGCCATGTAGATCCCGGCTCCGTCCTTCACGTCGAAACGCTTCCACTCGTCGCCGCCGTTGGCGAAATAGAGGCCCCCGTCGGTGAGGACGCCGTCCACGTCGAGAAGGAGGAGCCTCACGTTCCTCAGGCGGTCCTTCAGCGGCTGGGGCAGAGAGTCCAGACTGGAGACGGTCATGGCTTCGGGCGCTCCGTGCCGGGTCAGAATAGCACGGGGTCCTTCCCGCGGGAAGAGAGAGGCGCCTGGGCCCCCGTCAGATCAGTTGCAGGCCCCACAGGTCGTGGAGGTGGAGGAGCCCCGCCACCCGGCCCGCGTCGTCGGCCACGACGATGGAGGTGATCTTGCGGCTCTCCATGATTCCGAGGGCCTCCACGGCCATGGCGTCGGGAGAAATGGTGAGGGGGTTCGCGGTGGCGCACTCGCCCGCCGTCATGGACAGGAACGCGCCGCCGTGTTTCTCGATGAGGCGGCGCACGTCCCCGTCGGTCAGGATCCCAGCCAGGCGGCCTCGCCCGTCCGTCACGAGCGTGACGCCGAGCTTCTTGGAGGAGATCTCGTAGATGGCGTCCTTGACCGGGGAGTCGGGCGCCACCCGGGGCACTTCCGTTCCCGTATGCATGAGTTCCCTGACCCGCATGAGGCGCTTCCCCAGTTTCCCCCCGGGGTGGAGGCGGGCGAAGTCCTCGGGTTTGAACCCGCGCCTCTCGATGAGGGCCGCCGCGAGGGCGTCGCCGAGGGCGAGCTGGGCCGTGGTGGAAGCCATGGGGGCGAGCCCCAGCGGGCAGGCTTCCTGGTCCACCGCTACCGTGAGGTGGAGGTCCGCCGCGCGCGCCAGGGTGGATCGGGGGCTGTCGGTCACGGCCACGAGGGCGGCCCCGATGCGCTTCACGTAGGGCGCCAGGCGCACCAGCTCCTCCGTCTCCCCGCTGTTGCTCAGGGCGAGGACCAGATCCGACCCCTTCACCATCCCGAGGTCGCCGTGGAGCGCCTCGGCGGGGTGAAGAAAGAAGGAAGGGGTGCCCGTGCTCGCCAGGGTGGCGCTGATCTTGCGGGCCACCAGTCCGCTCTTGCCCATCCCCGTGACGACGACGCGGCCTGGGCACGCCAGCACCCGCTCCACGACCTTCGTGAAGGTGTCGTCCAGGCTGTCCCTCAGCCGGATCAGGGCCTCGGCTTCCAGGGTCAGGACTCTCTTCGCTCCGCTCAAGCTCATTCCGGTCTCCTGGCCAGATCGAAGAACGCCGCGATGTGTCGGGCCAACGCCGGGAAACGGTCCAGCGGCAAGGCGTTGGGCCCGTCGGACAGGGCGCGCTCGGGCGCCTCGTGGACCTCGAAGAAGAAGCCGTCGGCCCCCGCCGCCGCGGCCGCCCGCGCGAGCACGGGCGCGAACTCCCGTTGGCCGGACGACTTTCCGCCGCCCCCGCCGGGCAGCTGCACGGAATGGGTGGCGTCGAAGATCACCGGGAAGCCGAAGGAGCGCAAGATCGGGATGCTCCGCATGTCCACCACGAGGTTGTTGTAGCCGAAGGTGGCCCCCCGCTCCGTCAGGAGGATCCGGTCGCATCCCGAAGAGGTGAGTTTTTCCACGGCGTGGGCCATGTCGTAGGGGGAGAGGAACTGTCCCTTCTTCACGTTCACGACCTTGCCCGTGCGCGCCGCGGCCACCAAGAGGTCCGTCTGGCGGCAGAGGAAGGCCGGGATCTGGAGGACGTCCACCACCGCCGCGGCTTCCTCGGCCTGCCACGCCTCGTGGATGTCGGTCAGGACCGGAAGCCCCGTCTCCCGGGCCACCTCCGAGAGAATCCGCAGGCCCTCCTCGGGACCCGGCCCGCGGAAGGACGAAAGGGAGGTCCGGTTGGCCTTGTCGTAGGAGGCTTTGAAGACGAGCGGTAGGCCGAGGGTCCGCGACCACGAGGCGAGCTGGAGGGCGACGGCCCTCGCGTGGGATTCGGACTCGATGACGCACGGGCCCGCGACGAAAAAGGGCCGTCCGCCCCCGGCGGTCACGCCCTCCCCGATTTGGATCTGCCGAACCTCCGGCTCCTTCCTCATCTCTCGCTCCATGCTCGCACAGCATAGCACCTCCGTTCTTCAGGACAAGGGGCCGCGCGGGCGTCTCCCGGCCCCATGGCCCTCCCGCCCCCGGCCTCGAACTCCTGTTCATTGCTTTCTAGCGGGCGAGGGCACAGGCCCCACGGCTTCAGCTGTTGCCCTTGTCTCCAAATCCGAGATCCCAAATCCCAAATGCCCCTTGTTCCTCCCGGCCCGGCGCCTTCGGCGCCTCCTCCGGGGCTTGTCCCGTTCCGTCGAAGCGCACGCGCCTCTCCGTCCCGGCCCTTCGCCCCGTCCGCCCTTCGGGAGGGCCGGGTGCCGCGTCCATGTGCAACCCTACCTTCGACGAGGCCCTTCGGGGGAACAGCGCTGGGTCTTGGTTCCAGGGAGCCCCGGCGGGGTGCCCTTCGAGGAAGCCCCGGATGGGCCGCCGACGGCGACGGCCCTATTGCGGCGTCAGGCTTCGGCGCCCGCATCCTCAAAGAATCCGGGGTCAGGTCTTGTGTTGACATATTGTATTCGAATTCCTGCCCCGCGGGTTTCCCCTGAGGGGGCATCCCGGCATGCTTGTCTTTTTTGAGAATGAGCCCAGTGGGCCCAACCTGGGATCTGGGGGCGCAGGCGTCGGGGCATCAGGCTCCGCGGGAAAAAATCCG
>JBFMHB010000021.1:4156-44110 GCA_040752915.1 Acidobacteriota bacterium | reverse complement strand
CGCCGCGCGAGAGCCGCCCCCCGACAGCGCCAGAGCCAGAGGAACCATCCGCCCCTCCCCTCGGAAGCACGAGTTCAAGTCAACTGGGGGTATTGTACCGGAGCGCCCGCGGTAGAGAAATCCGCAACGGCATGAACGGAAAACTAGGGACAGCCACCTATTTCGTTCGACCTATTTCATTGGCCCGGCGACCGGTCCTTCTTATCGAGCGGCTGCCCGCTTGGGTTTGTACGGCTTTGCCACCAGATCCAGGAGCCGGAAGGGCGGCGTGCCGTAGCTCTTGATCTCCAGCGAACCGGCGGGATTGATCTCCAGGGCCGCGGCCCCGATCATGTCCCCTTCCCCCTTCCCGTCCTGGTTCAACCGGATCTGGATCGCGCCGAACGGGTACCGCTTCGCGCGGGCGTCGCCCGTGGAAAGAAACCCGAGCTGGTCGCCCGTGATGGCCCAGATCCCGCGCGAGCCGTCCTGGAGGGGCGCCGAAAAGACCACCTGAAAGTACACCGACGGGGAATTGCCCAGATAGAAGGTCGCCTTGGGCTTCAAACTCCAGAGGAAGTCTCTCGCGCCGGACAGGCCCCCCCGAGCAAGAGCCTTCGCAAGGTTGAGGATCTCTTCCTCGCTCGACCACTCCTCCACCCGGAACGAGCAGAACTTCGCCTGCAAGGACGGCAGAGCGCCGCCGTGGTTGGCGAAGATCCCGTCGAAGCGCTCCGGGGGCGGCACACCTGGCCCGGCCCCCGCCTCCTGCCCGAAATGCGCCACGCACAGCACCACCGCCAACACCGCACCACAGAACCGGAACCCGCCCATGGCCCATCCCCCCTTCCCAGAAGATCTCAGGCTACACCTTTCTCCTCGTGTCAGAGAACCGCAGTCGCCCCTCAAGCCGCCCCAGGAAAGCGCCGGCGTCGCAGGAACCATCTCCCCTCATGTGATCTTTTCAGGCCTGCCTCCCCCTGCTCCTATTCGTGATTCGGGCGCGCCGGTAACCGCTGAGCCTCCTGGTTCCAAGCGGGAGGCGCCAGTGCAGCACGGGAATCGCCGACGAAAGGACGTCTTCCCGCCCGACGATGTGGAGCGATCCCTTCCCCTCGTGGATGTCGGAGACGATCCACAATTCGAAGAGCGGGTCCTTCCGCGCCGCGTCGAATTCGCCTGAGGTCAGGATCCGGAAGCCCGGCCTCGACTTCTTCGTGCCCTTGAGTTCCACGTGGCGATGGTCGCACCCCAGGTCGTACCCCTTGCCCTTCGGCCCTGAAGCGGGCTTGCAGGAACAACCTACTACCTCGCGCCAATGGTCCATCGCCACCTTGAGGGCCGTTGTCTCCTGCTCGCTCTTAGCCATGCGGCCTCCAGTCGGCTACCATTCGGTCCTACATCAGACCTCCAGAGTCTCCATGACCTCCGCCGGAAAGGCTTGAAGAATCCGGGAGCCATCCTCGATGGTAGTGCGACCGATCCATGGGTCCTACCGCTGTCCTGCACGAACTTTCTTACAGCGCCCGATTCTACGTCATCCGGTTGTCGAGGTGGGAGGGTAGCCAGCCCACCACGACCTGGCGGGTGTCATCGTCCCAGAAGAAATAGATGGCCAGGCAACGGCGGGGGTCTGTGCTGGATCCCTTCCTCAGGTGACACTCCAGGAAGCGCCGGTGGGAGCTTCCAAAGGGGTAGGCCACGAAGTACTCCTCCCCCTCCTGGCCCGCCCGGCTTTTCTCGATGGAACCCGAGAACCGCAGGTGCAAGGCGGCCGCTTTCGCCTCGAAGTCCTTCAATGAGCCTCCCCCGATCCGGGCATCCCGGTATTCCCGTGCCAGCAGGAGAAGCGCCTCGACGACGAGACCGACATCCTCGTATTGGGCCTTCTTGAGGGCGTTCTCCGCCCGGGGATGGAGGATCAGGCGGCCGGCCAGGACCTTCGTGACCCAGGTCGGAATGTCCTCGTAGCGCTGCGGGCGCTCCGCCGCGTCGTCGGGATCTTCGCCCGTCTTGGCCATGAGAGCGGCCCGGGCGGCGTCGAGGGCGGCCCTCAGGCGCTTGTTCTCTTCCACCACGGCGGCCATCTGACGTTCGGCGGCGGAAGCGAGGTCGCAGAACTGCTGGGCCTCCTTCCTCGCTTCCTCCACCTCCTTCCGCAGCGCGGCGTTCTCCTCCTCGATCAGGCGGGCCCAGTCGCCCGTCTCCTCGGCCTGTTTCCGCGTGTCGGCGGCCGCGGCCGAACGCACCTCCGGCAGGAACCAGATGCCCGAGAAATCGAGAGGCCGTTCGGCCAGGAAGGCGAGGGCCCGGTCCTTCAGGAAGGCCGCGAAGGCCCTCTCCCCTTCCAGCATCTCCCCCTTCGGATCGGGGTGCCTCCAGAAGAGGATGTTCTCCAGGAGAACCCGGGGGTGCAGGTGGGGAGGGTCCTCCTCCGGGTTCATGCCGGGACGGTAGGTCCGGACCGCCCCGTCGAAGGCCGTCCATCGCCGACCCATCTGCTCCGTCCAGCGAAAGCCCGGCTCCCGCGGCATCAGGACCACGTGCGAGAGCCCCTGCAGGCTCGACGCCAGGGCGTCGTGGTCGAGCACGAACGGGCGAGAAACGGGCACCCTGTACTCGAGCGGCTTTTCGGTCAGCATCGTCACGGGAAGCCGCCGTCCGGGGTCCAGCAAGAGGAGGTGGAGCGCTTCGAGGTCCTCGTCCGTATCGATCCGCCAGGGCTTTCCGTCCAGCGGCCGGAGGTCTTCGAGCCCCGAGGTGGAGGCGAGATCGAGCACCACCCGCGGCCGCGTCAACTGAATGGCCTTGGTCGCATAGGGAAGCGAGGCGCTGCGTACCCGGACCGCAAAGCGAAGCCCCTTTTCTCCCTGGACCAGGGCCAGGTCGGTCCTCCAGGTGCGGCCCGGCACCGCCTCCAGCTTTCTGTAAGGTCCCGGCGCGTCGGGCTGCTCCAGCCCCAGGGCCCACCGCTCCCCCACCACCGCCGCTTCGACCCACTGCCCCGGGAACTCCAGGCGAAAGGGGGCCCCCTCCAGCGCCTCCGCGGGAATCCTCCCCTCCTCCGTCTTCGGGATTTTTCCCTGGACCCACGCCAGCATCGTCCGGATGGCCTCGGTCCACACCTCCCGAGCCGCCCGCCCGTTCAGGGGTATGGCCGCCTCCAGCTGGAAGGTTGTGACCACCGCGGGCTTGCCGGGGGCGATGACGGCGGCGGGGGTCGATCGGGAACCGTCTGGGATTCGCATCATTCACCCCTCTCCGAATCACGCGGGAAAGGGTTCAGGGGGCAGGCTTATTTCACACCAAAGATCTGTTTGAGCCGCTCCACCGTCCGGTTCCACCTGGGATCTTTCGGAAAGGAGACAACGTTCTGGTTCCCGAACATTCCCTCTTCCGCAACGGCCTTACCGAGCTCAAAGGTGCGAATCCATCTGACCCCAGCGAGATATAGCGCCTCGTCGGGATCAGGAATGGGTTCCGTTGTCCGCTCCCCCTTTAGCTCCAGATCCAGGAGCCGTTGTTCCTCTCCATCCAAGGTCACATGGAACTCCTCCACCGGAACGGCACGGGCGACGACCTCACCGACGCCCACGAACCCTTTTCCGGGCACCTTGACCCAGATGCGCTGGCCCGGCTCCAGACGCTCCATGGCCTTCCGGTAGCGCTTGCCGCCATAGGCGGAGACGAACCCATATCGGCGGGCATCTTCCCAATTCTGAACGTCGTCGTGGCCAAAGTTGACATACACTTCACCATTCCATGGGCCTTTCAATTTCCGCTCCCCGCCGGCCTCCTCCATTTCATCCGGCTCTATGAACCAAGCTCTTGTAAGGAACTGGCTTTCGTTGTCCTTCAAGACACGGAAGAAAACCGCATTAATGGTCACACCGTGAACCTCGGACAGGTAGGTGACGATGCGCTCCGTCGGGGGATCCAATTCAGGAGCGACGATCACCAGGTGATGGTTGGCGTTCCACGTCTCGGGAGGGTTCTCTACCTTGAAGTGCTGGCAGAATGCCTTCCCCAAGGACTCTTCTGATCCCTCGCTTCTGACCTTTTGGGTATAGTCACGGTAGATATGGTCCAAATCCTCCTCGGACAGCCGGCTTACCCAGGCTCCGTAATCCAGGACTTGGGCCACGGCGTCTCGGGGAGTCATCTCCTTCTTGAGTTCCAGCACCACCGTATCCCCGTTCGAATCCACCGCGAGCAGATCGATCCGGTGGCCGTAGGCCGTGGGAACCTGCCTTCCGATGACCATCCAGTCGGGAGAGGCCAGGGAGATGTCTTTCGCCAGCCAGTCCTCCAGCTTGCTCTCCAGCTCGAGGGTGCCGCCTTGCAGCTTTGCTAGCCTTTCTCCTTCTTCAATGCGCCACACTTGGATTTCAATGGGCATCTCTTCCTCCAACCGAAACCATCCAGCCGCTTCCGATCTGCGCAAGCGGACCACATGGGCAGGAAGGACACTCTCGCCAATGCGGAGTTCCCCTAGCCACGACTCGGCGGACCGCCAAAGATCCGGGGTGCCTCCTGGATTTGTTTCTCGATGTCCCGGTCGTAACGGATGACCAGTACCTCATAGCCCATCTGCTTCAGCTCGCTTCGGATCTCCTTGTCTTTCGCTTTCTGGATCGGATCGTCGTGAACCGTGCCGTCGCAGAAGACGCAGACGTTGGGAGCATAAAAAAAATCAGGGATGCAGCGGGGCTGTTCGATGGCTTTCTGGGCCTCCTCGGGCAAGCGGTGGTGACCCTGAGCCAGGGCGTCCAGGAAGCGCCGCTCGATGTCCGAGCGAGAGTCGGTTAGGGACCTGAGCCATTCGAGATGAGCCTTCCAGTCGCGCCCTCCAATGCGCGGAAGGGTCCAGCCCTGGGCGAGGGCGAGCAAGAGCTCGCGGACCTTGTGCCGGTCCATGTAAAGGGCATCGCGCTGGTTGCGAAACGACAGGAGACACGAGTAGCAGGCCCTCTCGCACCCTCCCTGGGCTTCGGTCCCATCGGGATGATAGTGCAAACAATCGAGCGCCTCTCGCGCCACCCTGGCCAGCGCGTCCGTTTCCTCATAGAGCCTGCGCAGCACGCCGCTCCCGCCCTCTGATGTTTCGTAATAGACGAGGGCGCGCTGGGAACCACGGCCTATGACGTCCACGCCCAGCTCCGACTCCTCCAGCTCAAAGGCGCGTTCGATGCCCCGCTTGAGCGCATAGAGGAGCGTCGTTTCCGTTGTGCGATCTTGAGTTGAGGCGCCTTCAGGCCAACGAACGAACAGCAGGTTTTGGGTGTCCTGGACGTAGAGCTGAATTCTGTCCAGTGCCCTCGGACGGCCCCTGTCCGCCAAGGACTGGTTCGGCTCAGTCTGAACTTCCCCGCTCTGAAGGTCCACGAGGAACCCAGGCACGTCCGCTTTCCGCCAGCCCCGGTTGATGTGAATGAGCGTGGCCGTCGGGGCCCATCGAAGCCGCAGCATGGGCGTATCGTCCGTAACCGCATCGGCGTCCAAGACTCGCGGCCCCGAAGTCTCTCTTGCGAATTGGTAGGCCAAAGAGATCTCGAATCCCCTGCGCCGGCGCTCCTCCTCGTTGGAGGTGATGCGCTCCCTTCGCCGGGTTCGGATATTTGGCATATCCATCAGGGGGAGGAGCTCGCTGTTCTCGCCGTCGAACCGAACGGAGCAAACGGGGCACAGGTCCACGCCGGCATCGAACGAAAGTCCGCCGCACTCCCGGCAGATCTTGGCTTGGCGCTTGCGTTCCTCCAGGCCCCCAGGCGGTGCTTCGAAGGAGACGGCCTGCCACTTGGCCCCCTCGTGGTAGAGGATGTTGCCCGGCCCGAACTCCCGGAGGGCGATGGGGCGCGGACGCGGAATGAACTCCCCGTCCCCTCCTCTCGGCACCCAGGCCCGCACGGGAAGCGCCGGAAAGTTGTACCCCGGCAGGAAGCCCTCGCTCGCAAGATAGCGGTAGGGGTAGAAGTCGGCCTCCTCGCGGCCCACGCCGGTTTGAAGCAGCAGGTTCCTCTGGCGTAGCGCCTCGTCTTGCATCCTTCGGGCTTCGCTTTGTTCTTCAGGACGGCGGGCTCGAAGCAGCTGGTTCTGAGCTTTAACGAGCTGACCCATGGCGGCCCGGTACAATTCCCGCCAGCGGTCGAAGGCCCGGTCGAAGGCTTCTGGCGCCTCCCGGATTGTTCGGGCAAGCCACTTTTCGTTGAACCACGATGCGCCGCGGAGCAAGCCCCAGTCCTGGCGAAGGGCGCTTCGGGCGGCCTGTTCAACCTGGGCTCTCGCCTCCTCGCTGAGGGAGACTTGCGCCTGAACGTTGGCGAGGAGCGGATACCGCTCTTGGTCCAAGTCGAGAATGCCTTCCATCGTGTTCCCCAGCGGCAATCCCACGTGGGCCAGCCAGAGGGCGTACACGTGCACCTTCACCAGGCTCTCGCTGGCCAGATCGAGGGTTGGAGGTTTCACCACGCCCGCGACCATCTCCTCGCGCCGCCGGAAAAAGTACTGGTCGTGGCTGTTTTGTGCCCCGCAGTAGGAGAAAATGAGGCCCGGTTGTCCCTGCCGGCCCGCGCGTCCGCCCCGCTGGGCGTAGTTCGCGGGCGTGGGCGGGATGCTGCGAAGGTGGACCAGGTCGAGGTCGGCGATGTCGATGCCGAGTTCCATCGTGGGGGAGCAGCACAAGAGGGGCAGGGGCTTCTTCCCGTTCTCGGGAGCGGAAAGCCGGAAGCGGTATTCCCGTTCTTCACGTGCGCCAGCCGTCACGACCTGGGCCGAATGCTCCCTCGCCTCCAGCCACGCGAGCGTGCCCGAGGCCTGCTGATAGAAGCGATGAAAGAAGGCATGCACGCGCTTGGGTGGTTCGCGGTAGCCGTCGCGGGGCGAACGGCGCGCGTAGAGAGGATCGGGAGGTGGAGGGTTCCCGTCGCCCCGGTTCCAGACCAAACAGCCCGCTTCCAGTTGGTACCGCTGGTGGTCCTCCACGGGGGACAGGCGGAAGAGCAGGCCATGCTGCACCAGGAGCGTCAGGAAGCCCTCCATGAAGCCCGCGAAGTCCTTTTTCGGGAAACCAAAGGACTTGAGAAGGAACCGCCCGAGGGCGCTCTGTTCCCCCAGGGCGAATCCCTCGTCGGGTCTAGACGATTGGCCCAGCCGGGTGAACCATTTGGCGGTTCTCAGCTCGTCCCGGCTCTCCGGATCCAGGCCCCAGAAGGTGTTGAGGTTGGCCTCCGAACGCCGCCGGAGCTGTTGTTGCGTGGTTTCCGTGAGGAGGCCGGTGCGAATGGCCAGCTTGCGCCGGAAGTGGTCGAGGAAGGCCCGCACTACCTGGGCGCGAGCGGTGGGAGTTGCTGAGGCCGCCGCCGGGTGGAAGGCCCACCATCGCCCTTCGCGGCACAGTTCCTCCAGGCCCCGGTAGGTGATTTGCAGAAGGCCGAGCTCTTCCAGATTGGGCTGAACGACCCGCCAGCCGCGCCGCAGGTCTTCGTACAGCCGGACCTCGACGAGGTCGGTGAAGACCTCCCACGCCTGCCGAGCGGCGGCGGAATCCGGCGCGAGGTCGGTGGTCTTCGCGATGTCCCTCAGTGCAAGGCCGCACCGCGCAACGACTTCCCGAGCCACCACGTCCGGCGTGAGCGTCGCCCGGTCCTTCAGGGCGGCCACCAAGGCCGACCTCAGCACGGCCAGCTGGAGAAAATCGTTGAAGTGACCCGCTTGGAGCGACGCGTCCTGGCGGTTGTCCGTGAAGGAGAGCAACTTGGGCCTTGCCGCATCCATCCTCTGCGAATGGATGAGCAACGCCAGGGCAAGGACCGTGGTGGCGCTGGAGCGCCCTTCGCTGGAGAGGACCGCGAGCTTGGTGAACTCCTTCTCCTTCTTCGTGTAGAACTCTCCGCACGCCAGGCACAGCGAGAATGGGGCTGGCTGCCACCACATCTTCACCGAGCCGCCTTCGGCCGTGGCGGCGTACTGGCCGTCGGGCCTCACCCAAAGGGCTCCCGGCACCCGGTCCCGGTACTCCCGCTTGAGGCGGCCTCTGCGGTCCAGCCACTCTTCGGGAACCCGGGAGGGGTCCCAGTCGCTTTCCGCGGGCGCCAGCATGAGGTACCCCGCCTCCTTGTCCTCCTCTTCTTCCTCCAGCCACTCCCCGGTGGGATGGGGCTCCAGCCGCCCCTCGCTGCGCAAGGCGTGGTAGTACTCCTGGCCGCACTGGCGGCAAAATCTCACCGGGAAGAGGAGGCGCCCGTCCACTTCGCCAGGCCCGTTGAGGGAGAAGGCGCGGTCGGCTGGCGGCTCCAGCGTGCTGAAGAGCGCGTTGCCCTGGCTGATGAACTGGTGGACCTTGAAGGCGAAACCCTTGTCAGCGCCCGCGCCCGGCGAAGGCGCCCCGGCGATGAGCAAGGCCTCCAGGGCGTGACGGCAGACATCCGGCGCCATCCCTGTTTCTTCGGCCAAACACCGCGCCGCCTCCGTCAAGGCGATGGGCACCCGCCGGCGGTAGCCACCGTCAGGGTCCGTTTCTATGCCGAAGGTGAATTCCGCCCATCGGGCCAACGGATGGCGCAAGTAGGCCTCGGTGTTGGCTGGAAGGGGTTCTCCAAGAGCCTTGATCAGATCGGCTCGCGAAGGGAGCCCCCCCTCGGTGATGGGAACGAGAGTCTCCTCCACGACTTGGTTCCCATCCAAGGGATGACCAAAGAAGCGTGAGGAGAAACGGGCCACGGCGCCGCGGCGCTCTCCTCCGGAAGCCTCTCGGTCGGCCACCATGGTCGCCGAGGTGCCCACGTGGATCAGCCCCTGAGCCCCGCACCGCTCTTTGAGGCGCCGGATGAGCATGGCCACGTCCGAGCCCTGGCGGCCGCGGTAGGTGTGCAGTTCGTCGAATACGAGCACGCGCAGGCTGTCTCCGCCCGGCGGAAGGAAGCGCCGGTCCTCGGGCCGCACGAGGAGAAGTTCGCCCATCACGTAGTTGGTGAGCAGGATCTGGGGCGGATGGGCCCGCAGGGCCTCGCGCTCGTTCGCCTTCGTCTCGCCGGTGTACTTGGCGTAGGTCACGGGGAAGGGCTTTCCCAGGCGCGTCTCGTAGCTGGCCTTGAACCCATCCAGGGCGTGCAGCTGGGAGTTGGCGAGGGCGTTCATGGGATAGACCACGAGGGCCGACACGCGGTCGGGCTCTCCCGGCTCCCTCAGAAGCAGGTCCATGATGGGGATGAAGAAGGCCAGGCTCTTGCCCGACCCCGTACCGCTCGTGACCACGTAGCTGTGGCCCTGCCGCGCCTTGCGGACGGCCTCCTCCTGGTGGCGATAGAGGCGCAGGGGCCTCCCCTGGTTATCGGCGAAGATCCGCGCCGTCTCGGGGTGCAGGACCCCCTCCTTCGCCAGCTCCTCCACCGTGGCCCCCGGCGCGTAGGCGGGGCTCACCTGCAACAGGTAATCGGGCCAGAGCCGACCCTCTTCCCCGAGGGCCTTCTCGACGAACTCCCGCGCCCGCTCGTCGGAAATCGTGAAAAATGAGGAAACGAAGTCCCGGTAATCGGCGAGCACCTGGGAATGGAGGTCGAAGATCGTCATCGGTCCCCCTCAAACTGCACAGATGAAGCTAGGGACAGAGCCTAGAAGTAATTTGTAGTTGCTCCCGCCAGGGCCGTGGCAGTCTCTTGTCCTTCCTCTGAAGAGAATTTCGCCGGATTTCTCCTTCCTGGAAGGAGAATCGAAGCCTTCCCCGTCATGGTTCCCCAAGGCTGTAATGCTTCAGGGGGCCAAGAAGCCCGCTGGCCGCCAGCCGCCGAGATTGGGGCGTGTTCTTCTGTATGTGAATCCCTCCGGAGGCGATCCAGACGTAAGGCTGTTCCGAACGGGTGATCCCGCGAAGGGAAGGTGCCACATGGTTCAGGAAGTTCTTGAGCCAATCCAGTTTTCGGAGGACCTCGGTCACCCCGTGGGTATTGGCGGGATGAACCTCCACCCAGAAGGCCTCCTCCCGGTTGCGCCGCCGCACGCCGATCCCGTAGTCCCAACGAGGTTGGTTGGCGTATGGTTGGGAATTCTCGAGGGTCTTATCCAAGAAGAGACTCCCCGTTGTCCTGCGGCAATCGTCTTGGATCTTGGCTGAGTTGCTGCCAAGCGCCTGAAGTCCCGGTTGGTACGCCTCGTTCACCGGGGCGGGAGCGGCCTGGACGGCTTCTTGGAAAGTCATGCGTCGGCCCCGCCCTTCTTTTTCTCAGCCCTGCTCACCAGGTCGGCGACAACATCGGCCACCCGTCCGCTGAACTCGGTCAGCCCTCCCCAGCCGGCTTCCACTGGGGAATCGGAGCCCGGATCGAGATCGGATATATCCTTCACCTGTCCGTCTCTGGCGAAATAGAAGGCCTTGTACTCCTTCTTTAGGGCGGCGTTGGCGATCTGCTGGCTCTGTGTGGGCAGACCGAACAGCTTGAGGACATCCGCCGGCTGGCCATCATGGTTCTTCGCGGTTTGGAGGGCCCAAACCACGTCCAGGACGTGCGGGGAATGCGTGGAGATCAGCACCTTGTACTCCCGGCGGAGGAGTTCCAAGACCAGCGCCATGACGGCCGTGATGGCCTCGGGGTGAAGCCCCATCTCCGGCTCTTCGATGACGACCCACTCCAGCTTCCCTCGGCGGGAGACCTTGGTGGGAGGCATGAGCCAGTAGAAGCCCATGAGAAGGGGAACGAACTCCCGCTGGCCCGCCGACCAGACGAGGAAGGGTAAGGTCTGGGTTCCGACCTCCTCCTTCTTCTGAAGAACGATGCGCCTCTGCAGGCGCTCGCTATCCGTCTGAAGTTCGTACCGGTTGAAGATGCTGGTCTCCACACGCTTTCGCAGGGCTTCCTTGAGTCTCTTGGGCTGCGGGAAAAGTCGGCCCGCTTTTCCGAACTCCTGCTGCACCAATTTGTGGAGCGTCTCGCTGAACTCCCGAACGACGAAGGGGTCGCCTGAGCGGTAATCAGTGAATGGCCGGGTCAGTCCGTCCCGAAGGGCGATCACCCTCTGGGCTGGAACATAGAACAGGCGTTCTTGCTGTCTGCTCGATCCTTTGATGTGGGACTCCAGCCTGAAGTTCTGGCCATCCACGGCGCCCTGGAAGCCGGGTGCGGAACCAAGCCCCTCCATGCCCTCGCCAAAGACGAGCTGGTTGAACTCTTCCAAACCTCTCCATTTCAGCCCGAAGCGCAGAAGCTCCTTGCGGATTGGACCGGCGTCCACGAGCAGTTTCACGAGCTGAAGGAATATACTTTTTCCCGTGGCCTGGGGGCCGACGAAAACCGTGAGGTCGCCGAAACGCACATCGGCCTCAACTACAGGCCCGAAACTTCGCACGCTAAGCCTTTTCATCTTTGTCTCCTAGAGCCCTCTGGCGATGACCTGCCTCACCATCCTGTGCGTGCCCATTGGAAGGTCCTCCTTCACTGTTGCCCTCCGCTTCAAGGCACTGCAATGAATTCGAGGCAGCGTCTTGCCTATTGCTTGTCGCTATCAAACTGTTTGGACTCTCCTCATTAATGTCAACCTGCTGTGGAATCCCGCCATGCTCTTGCTGATGATTCCTCAAGCCTGCAGTAGAAAGCAGCAGACTTTCGTTGATCCTTCCTATAATTCCAGCTTGAAGCGTTTTCTTCGTGGGCTTCTTCTTGCCAAGCGATACACCCAACTCCTGCGAGAGCAGGAGCAAGTCGGGCAGAGCGATCTCTTCCAAGCGGTGCTGAACGACTTCCTTTCCTTCCTTCCTGGCCACACCGAGGAGGTTCTCGAAGAGGCTCAAGGCTTCCTGGGGCGAAATGGTGGGCGGGTCCGTCACCTTCGGAGACCGCACTTTGGCCCCGGATTCGCGCTTGGGGAAGACGGACGGAAAGGCTCGCTTGGCCCGCGATTCCATCTGCGAGACCTTGTTTGAAATAGTCCGAAGCAACTCCTTGATCTCGCGGATTTCGGCCGCCAGCTCACGGATCTCGTCTTCAGTTGAACGAAACATGTCGTTTGTCCTCATGAAAGGAATTGAACGCATTCTCTCCAAAGCGATTGAAAATCGCCGACCATCTCTTGGGGCACACCGCCGCCTGTTATCGCCCTCTTGATCCCAACGCGCTCCCGGATGTAGGAATCGAAAAACTTCGCCTCGATCTTCTGCCTGGCTGCCGCCGCATCGCAGACCCTCTTCACCTCCCGCATATAGAACTGAACTTCCTTCGTCGGGGCGTTGGCGTAGGTTTTGGCCTTATTCATGAACACGCCGATCTTGGGCAGGGGATGGGGTTCGATCCGCATGCGGAGAGAATTCAAGATCAAGGCCACACCTTTGGATGCAAAGAAATCGGGGTTAACGGGAATGAGAATCAGGTCGCAACAACTCAGCACGCTGTATGAAAGAAGGGTGAAGGAAGGGGGACAATCAAAGAGGACGAAATCGTACCTCGGCACCTGCTTGCAGTTGTCGATCTTGCCCAGCAGGCGGCGGATGAAGTCCCGAACCCCATCCCGGTCAAAGATTTCCAGTTCTTGCCAGTACAGATCTTCCACCGAGGGGACAAAATGGAAGGTATCGGCCAGCGGGTAGATAAAATCGTAACCGACGCCGAAGTCGAAGTGCTGGGCAGGTCTCGTAAACGCGTCAAGCGCATCGAAAATCGTCTTCTTACGCTCGATGGCCGTCTGATACCACTTGGCGAACCGGTCCTCTAGAAAGCCGGTATGCTCGTTGAGGGCAATGGCCTGGGTCAACGACATCTGCGCATCCAGGTCGAACATCAAGCCGCGCATGTTGGACGTCGTGGAGAGAACTTCCCCCAGGCACCAGGTCACGGTGGTCTTCCCTACCCCACCCTTGAAGTTGATGGTTGCGATGGTTCTTGGACTCTTGTCCGCCATGTCCTCCTCCCCAACTCTCAGACCAATTCTACACTGCTCCATTCTGCTACAAGGTTCCGCTACCTCTTTCGGTAGTGGTTGTCGATCTCCTGAAGAATAGTCGGTGCGAAGAAAGGCTTCTTGGCGCTCCTGGGGTTGCCCGGATCCAGTCTGCGAATGTGGACGAACCGCTCGTTCTGTTCAAAGCCCTTTCGAATTTGATGGTACTTCTTGTCCACTTTGAAGTCCGCGTAGCGCTCGCGACACCTCTTCGTTAGTTCACCGTAATCCCAAGGATATCGCTCGCGGAACTGCTCCTCGGTCAATCTTACGGCGGGAGCCTTCGGATCGGTCGTGACCCTGACGGCGGCCGCATCGGTGGCTTTGGAGCGCACGAATCGCACCTCGAGGCGGATGGCCACGGAGTAGGGACCCGCCGGATCATCCTCGTGCGCCTTGTGAGCCTCCAAGTATCGAAGAAAGCTCTTTTCCTCGCGGCTCAGAGGCAGGCCCGTCGCTTCGGCGGGCGGGCTGACGAACGCCAGGGGCATGAGATAGAAATTGAACCGGGAGAGGTCGGCGTCGAACCAATCCTTTGCGGCCGTGACGAAGTTCTTCAACGTCGCCATCCCCACCTCTTGCACACGTTCGGCCAGGGCTTCGCTCCGATGGTAGAAGTGGATGGACGTGTCCCTCAGTTCGCACAGTAGTTCCAGGTTGCAACGGGCCTTCTCATCGAGGACCTTGGCCTCGGTCAGCTTTCTGGCCAGGAAATCGACCGTATGGGTCAGAGGATTGCCAGATCGGCCCCTCTTGAACTTCGCTCTCTTGTCCTTTGACCTGTCTTCGGGCACATAGAGGCTGCGGAGCTGGTTATGGTGGTCCGCAAGCCACTTGGCCTTGAGAAGCAGTTCCCAGCCGTTCAAGGCCAGGATCGTGAAGGACTCGGCCCGATAGGGAAAGTCGGGCTTGTTGTACACGTCGATCGCCGCAATCATGGCGGCTATAGCCCTCTCAAGGAGCTCCTTACTCCGTGCTCTCATGGGCCCGCTCCAGGTTCAGGCCGAGCAGTCTCCTGAGCAGCTCGCGCCTGGCTGCCGCTGAAATCGTGAACCGAGTTTGGCCCCTCTCATTCTGGTGGAAGCCGTTCTGAGGGTCGAGGTCGTCCCAACCGTAGCAGGCGAGGACGGCGCGGTCCATCTCGGCGTGAAGCTCTCGCAGGCGGACAATGTCTTCATCGGTGCATTCTGGATTATGGAAAAGGTTGTACGTCTTCGTGAGGCCCAGGCGGCGCGAGAGCATGATCTGGCGGCGGTGGTCGTGGTAGGCGGCGCCCAGCTCCGCCGTGCGGGCCATCACTTCTTCGGAGCCGGGGCGGGGAAAGGGGAAGGTCTCAAAAGCATCGCTGGGTGCGTAACAATAGCGAGATTCCAGCGTGAAACCTTGTCGACGCGCCCAGATTTCGTGGATTGCGGACTGCAAAATTGCGTAGGAACTATAGTCATCAAAGGCAAACACTACCAATCTATCAGCAAAGACTGCGTTGGACTGAACAAAAACCATTGCATGATGTTCTGTCACTCGGCTAATAACCAGCACGCGCCGAAGGGGCGCGATGGCGCGGTAGAGCGAGGTGGCAGATGAACCATACTGCCACCAGAACTGCTTCCGCTTGGCCTGAATGGGGATGGAATCCCGAAGTCGCTCTCGCTCTGGTTTCACGCGGTCCTGCACGATGCGAATAAGGTCAGGGTACTGCTGCGCTGTCTCTAACGGCCAGTCGAAGAAATTGATCACCCACCGGCTGGGCCGCTGTTCGGGATCGCCATTCAGGTCCTCCCCGTTCAGGTAAGGAAAGAGGCAGTCCTTGTTCCGTGGATCCCTGGCGATCAGGTCTTCAGCTTCGGCAGGTTCTAACACAAAACCGAGTCCAAGCACGATAGACCCCTGGAAAGCCTTCCCGGAATTTTGCCGCAGTTTCTTGGGCTCTCCCTCCTCCTCTGCGTCCAGCCGCGAGGAAATGAACCCCACCGGGCCTTCATCGAGGACGGGCTGAAGGATGAGCGCCGCCCCGCCCTTCTCCGCGGGCCGCTGGAAGGCCACGAGGTTCACTTCCACGTTGGCGGCGCCGGGCCATTTCACGAAGCGCTTGGCGTAGGCGAGGACGGCTCCTTGCTGGAGGAGGGGTGCCAGGCCGCTCTCTCGGGTGTCGCCCTGGCCGATCGTGTTGGTCGCGATGAGACCCACCCGGCCGCCGGGTCTAACGATTCGAAACCCCTGGCGGAAGAAGGCGGCGCACAGGTCCGCCGTCCCTTTGAAGGGTTCGAAGGCGCTCATGAGCCACCTTCGGTAGGCATCGCCAAAGGTGCCGGAGAGCTTGAGCCCCCCGAGGAAAGGCGGATTGCCCAAGACCGCGTCGAACCCCCCTGCCACGAAGACCTCCGGGAAGGCCAGCGGCCAGTGAAAGAAGGCGTTTCTGTGGGCGCACAAGGCAATGGAGCCTCCGAGCCGGGCCTCGCGAATCGAGCCCCCATCGATGGCTTCATGGAGCGTCGCGGTTGTCACCAGGCCGGCTTCGCCCCCCGGATAGGACTGGAAGAAGGCCGCGGCCCATACGTCGCAGGCAAGTCTCAGGCGCAAGAACTCTCCAGTGCTTTCTACCGTACGGTAGGCGCGTTCCTTGGCGCGCACCTCTTCGATGGAATTCTCCGGCAGGGCTTCGGCGGCCCGGAGGGGGGCGGCCAGGGCGGAGAGGCGTGCGCCGAGGTTTCCGACGAAGAGGTCGGCGCGCCGTTCGGCCGCATTGCGCCTCTTGGCCTCCTTCGCGGCGGCCTTGTCGTCCCCCGCCAGCGCCTTGAAGGCCTCGTCGGGGATGCCCTCTTGGAGTACGGTCAAATCGAAGACGCCGAGAAGGGAGTCGCCGCACCGGATGCGATGGTCAAGGAAGGTGAGGGGCTTTCCCGGCGTGTGGCCCTCGATCCAGAGGGCCACGCGGCACAGCTCCACGGCGAGGGGGTTCTTGTCCACGCCGTAGAGGCAGTGGGTGACCACGTCCCGCAGGGCTTCGCGGATGGCCTCGGGCGAGGGCTCGTCCTCGCCCGTGCGCACTCTTGCCAGTTCTTTTCCGAGACGGCGTGCCGCCGCGAGGAGAAAGTGGCCGGAACCGCAGGCCGGGTCGCAGACCCTGAAGGAGAGAAGCGCGGCTTCTTTCTGCTGGGCGCTGGTGGCCCGTTCCAGGCGTGAGGAAAGCACGGGGTCCAAGGCATGGCGCACCAGGGGCTCGACGAGGGATGGGTCGGTGTAGTAGGAGCCGGTGGAGCGGCGCTCGGACCCTTCCTGTGTGAGAAAGAACCGCGGGAAGGGGTGCTCTGATGCAACCTGGGGTTTGTACTCCAGCAGGCTCTCGTAGACCGACCCCAGTTCTTCGACGTCCAGGGCGGCGTAGTTGACGCGGCGGGGCGGGGCGGAAGGGCTCTCGCGGTACTCGGCGAGGCAGCGGAAGGCCTCCAGGAGGTCCCGGTTCTTCAGCGCGCAGGCGTCCAGGTCGAGGGGGGCGAAGAGGTCGCCGTTGAGGGGGGCGACCTCCAGGAGGGCGGCGAGGCGCTCGTCTCGGAAGACCTTCCAGAGGAGGCGGAGGGCGTGCCAGAGGTCGTCGTGGTCGTCGAAGGCCTCCCTCCGGTCGAGGAGCCGGCGCAGGCGGAGGATGCCGTAGTGGTCGCGGTAGAGGGGATTGGGGCCGATGAGGCCGCGCTCCTCGGCGACGAGGAGAAAGAGGAACCGGTACACGAGGCGCAGGAGCTGGCGGTAGAGCTCCTCGGGGAGAATGCGCTCCTGCCCGGTGCAGGCGGGGTCCAGCCGGCGCCTCAGCGCGACGTTGACCTCGTGGGAGAGGAAGCCGTTGGCCAGGATCTGAAGGCACGCCTCGACGCCGTCTCGGAGCCGGTCGCGCACGCGTCCGCCCTGCTCCACCGCGTGGGTGTAGTAGGTTTCGAGGAGGCTTGCGTCCGCATCGGCCGCGCTCCTCGGCAGGCGGGAGCGGTGGAGGAGGCGGTAGAGGAGGGCGAAGTCGGTAAAGCGCTGTTCCTCCAAAATGGCCGTCAGGTCGAATTCCACGTAGGCCTGGCGGCGGACGAAGGTGCAGTCCCTCAGAAGCCGGAGGGTGAGGCCGTTGGTCACGAGGCCCCAGAGGTGCTCGGTGCGGTTGAGGTACTCCTGGACGAGGGCGTGGGGGGAGAGGCGGGGGCGGCCCGAGGGGGCGACCCGTCCCAGCTCCTGCCTCGCCCCCACGACGTGGACCGGGGGACCGTCTTCCGCCGCCGAACTGGCTCGGTGCGAGACGGCGAAACTCAGGCCGTCCACCTCGTAGGCCCGGGGGTTGTAGGTCAGCTCGTACCCCAGAAGGCCCAGGAAAGGAATGACCCAGGCGTCCCTCGTGAGGGTCGTGGCGGGGTCGCTCTCGGGCAGGCGCTCCACCCGGCGCTGGAAGAGGGCCCACTGGTCGCGGGCGTCGGCGAAGGCGGCGGCGATCTCGTCGGTGAGGCTCCGGCGGGGCTCCAGGCCGAAGTCCTGGGGTTTTTGGCCCTGGAGGCTGCCGGCTTCGAGCGCCTCCAGGATGTCCAGGCCGAAGAGCCCGCCTTCGAGACGGATGGCGGGGGTGGCGTTCATGGCCGGCCCTCCGCCGGAAGAAGGAGGAGAAGGCCGAGGAGGTCGGGGGGAAGCTGGGGCCTCAGCCTCCACTCCCTGACCCTCAGGCGGAGGGCCTGGCGAATGCGCTTGTGGGCCCCTTCGAGTTCCTCGGCGCGCTGGTCGAGGAGCGGCCGCAGTGCCCGTTCCAGCTCCGGCCAACGAGGCAGGACCTGCGCCAGGCGCCTCTGTTTTTCCTCCCGGGGCACGTTGGCGACGGGGCGGGCTTCGGCGAGGAGGCGGAGGGCCTGCTCGTCCGGAAGCCAGGCGGGACTCGTGGGGTCTCCCCCGAAGCCGAGGACGCGGACCTCCTCGGAAAGAAGGGGCGGCCGATCGGGTTGTTCGACCAGGTATCGGACGCGAAGGAGCAGAAGGGTTGTGGGCCCGGGGACGGCGCGGGTAGCGATCACTCCGCACCGGGCGGCCCGCGCGGCTCCTTTCCGCGTGAGGGCTTCCTCCAGGAGGTAGCGCGCGAGGGTCGCCACGAAGCGGTGGTTGCGGCCCAGGTATTCGGCCCCCTCGGGCGTCGGCGATTCGAAGGAAACGGTCCACTTGCCCGAGCGCGATGCCGGCAGCGCTTCGCGGAGCGCTTCGGGAAGGGTGGCCCTGGCGGCTTCGGAGAGGGCGATGCGGTACACGCCCGTATGGTTGCGGTCTGGTTCGATGAAGATCTGGAGACGTTGGGCGGCGTTGAGAAGGAAGTCCCGGACAGCCTCCGGATCTCCCAGCACGGCGTCGGCCGCTTCGAGTTCCCTCTGGACTTCCTCGGGCTTGATCGCCCGCTGGGCGAAGCGGGTGCGGTTGACCTTCTCACGCTCCGCGTCGGCTTGCCAGCGCAGGTGGAAGCGCTGGATGTGCGCTTCGAGGGAGTCGTCGTCTTGGAAGAGGCTGGGGGCCTTGTAACGCTCCCGAGGCGTCCTCAAAAGGAGGGCGTTGAGGAGGGCCTCCGTGACGCTTTCGCTCTCTTCCGGTACCGGCACGTGGGTTCCGAGGGTCTTGTGAATCTCCCTCGCCTTGTTCAACAGGACCTCCAGCACCGCCCCGTCCACGGGGTTGTCGGCCCCGAAGAAACGGATGGCCTTCACCACGGGGGCGGTCTGGCCGAAGCGGTCCACGCGGCCTTCGCGCTGTTCCATCCGGTTCGGGTTCCAGGGGAGGTCGTAGTGGAGGGCGGCGCTGAATTTTTCCTGGAGGTTGATGCCCTCGGAGAGGCAGTCGGTGGCCACGAGGACACGGGGGCGCTCCGGGTCGATCTGAGCGATCTTCTCCCGGCGCTCCTCGTCCCCCAGGCGCCCCGTCACCACCGTCACGGTTGCCGAAGGGAGCTTGTCGGCCAGGAAGGCTTTCAATCCGTCCCCGAGGTACTCGGCCGTGGCCACGAAGCGGCACCAGACGATGGGGTGGAAGCCCTCCCGAAGCAGATCCAGAACCAGCTCCCTGCAGCGCTCCAGCTTCGAGTCGGCCCTCTCCTCGAGGAGCCGGGCGGCCATGCGCTGGAGCTCCCGAAGGCGCCGGAGCTCCGAATCCCATGAGGCCGCCTCGGTGGAGGCGAGGGCGGAGACCGGCGTCTCGTCGCTGGCGCTCTCATCCGATGCTTCCATGACCTGTCCACGCTCGTCGAGTCCGTATTCGTCCCCCGCCTGCCTTTTCTTCCTCTCTTCAAAAGCGGCCAGGGCGGCCGCGGGGCTGGACATGGCGCAGCGCAAGAGGGCCAGGGCGGCCCACTGGTGGACTTTCTTTCTACGCTCCTCCAGACCCTGGCTTTGGGTGACCAATTGGTGGCAGTAGTCGTAGGTCCGCTGGAAGAACTCCCGGTAGTGCGGCGAAAGGTGATAGATCTTGTCCTTCGGGTCGCGACTTGGAAAGCAGCCGGACCCCTGCCAGGCGCTCTCGATGTCTTTCCGCGTCCGCTGGACGAAGTGCTTGGCGAGTTCGATCCGTTCGGGTTCCGAAAGATTGGCCGCGTCCATTCGGACGAAGTCGGGACGGAGGAGGGAGAGGAGCGTGGTGAAGGCGCTCGTGATCCCGCTGTGGGGCGTGGCCGTGAGCAGAATCAGGTGGCGGTCGGGTGCCTGGGAGAGGTTCCTGACCAGCTCGTAGCGCTGCTGCTGAGCCTCGCTGTTCGCCGGCGAGGCGCCGTGGGCCTCGTCCACGATCACCAAGTCGGGGCAGTGAAGCAGGAAGGCGTGGCGGTTCCGGTCGCTCTTGAGGTAGTCGATGCTGGCCACGATCACGGGAAAATGCTCGTAGATCGTCTTGCTGCGAGGCTTCTGGCGCTCCAACTGGCTGACCGTGCCCGACCGGACCACGACGGGCTCGAGGTTGGCCTTTTCGGCGAGTTCCTTCTGCCACTGGTCGCAGAGGGAGGGAGGACAGAGCACGCAGAACCGCCGGATCTCGCCGCGGTCCCACAGCTCCCTGGCGATCAGAAGGGCCTCGATGGTCTTCCCCACCCCCACGTCGTCGGCGATGAGCAGGCGCACGGGGTCGAGGCGCAGGGCCATGAGGAGCGGGACGAACTGGTAGGTTTTCGGCCGGATGGAAATGCGCCCGAGGGAGCGAAAGGGAGAGGCCCCTTCGCGGAGTGTCAGACGGGCCGATTGCCAGAGGAGGTGGGCGCCCGCCGCGTCGGAGAGGTCGTCTCTGGTCGGAACCGGGAAGGCGGCCGACCGAACCTGCTCCTCCGCGAAGTCGAATTTGGCGAGTTCCATCAGGCCTTTGTGGACGGCCACCACGTCCTCGGTGGCGCCGGTCAGGGGCCGCAAAAGGTAGACCCCTTCGTCGGGAGAAGGAAGGAGTACCCAATCCCGGTTTCTGCATCGAACGATGGAGCCTGGATTCATTTGTGCTTCCTCAAGCCTATGACGGGTGACGCATCCTGTCCTCTGCCAGGGAGTGATCTACGTTCCTATCCGACGGTTCTTCGCTCTGCTGCAATGTCCGCAAGGCCTGCCATGCCTTACGGTCTTGAAGGCACGATCATTATGGCTCCCAACACCTTCGGCAAGAAGAAGTGGAAGGGTGTCCATCGCGACGGCACGGCGGTCCCAATCCGCACCTCCTCGGAATCAAACCATTTCCTTGCTGATGTACCTGTCTTCGAAATTGCTCCGGATCTGGCACGGCGCAAAATCTTCGATCTGGTTGGGGACATCTACGACCCCGACGCTGTTGGACGAGAAGCTCAATCCATAGGCCACTGCAAGGCGGTCGTAATCCTCCGGAAGGCACCGCGGTGCCACGAGGTCGTCCGGCTTGGGAATGCGCTTCGTCCCCATCGACCTGACCCCGTTGGATCTCACCCGGCTGGCCGCCTCTTTGAGCACTTCTCGGAAGAAGTCCTGCCGGGAACCACCACCGCACAGAAAGACGGGGAGCCCCGAGGCCCATTCCTCCGCATGGGGATCCTTGTCCCTCTTGGTCCCGCAGACGACCTTGGCGACCAAGTCTGTGCACTTGGTCCGAAACTTTTTGGAGGCCTGATTGAGCGTGTCCAGGTTCGGTGACTGGATGAGTTCGGTCAGGACCGGCGGAGGTCCGACCTCCGCGAGTTCCCTCATCCGCTTCCAGGTCTTTTCATCCGCGTTCTGACTCCCCAACTGTCGCTCGAGGAGCTTCATTGCGCCGAGTCTTTCCACCTCGGAGGCGAAGATAGAGTAGCGATCCTCCCCCTCGTGGAGGTGAAGCCTAAAACACGATACGTCAAGCGTAGAGGCGCCCACGTCAACCATCAGGTGCATCCCGTCCTTGCGGTGGCTTGACCTGGCGTACCCCAGGACTTCGGCAACGATCTCGGGACGGACCTTGACGCGCTCTGGGTCCCTATTGGCTGCGCTTACCAGACCCCCGCCCGTGTAGGCCAAATCGGGGCAGGACCCGTCCCTCAGAGCGCTGGAAACGGCGGTTACCGTCCTCCAATCGATCGGGTTCCCGGAGGCCGCGAGAAGCCAAGCCGCGCCAGAGGCCTCTTGAAACGCCGACTTCAGGGCCGACTCGTCGTAGCTCCGTGCCGGGATGCCGACGTTGACCTCCCAGATGATATCGATGTTCCTGTAGATGGCGGCCTGCTCGGCTTCGAACCAGGCCAACACCTCTCTGAGCACCAAAGCGAGGTATGCCATCGTTAAGCCTCTGGCAGGGATTGTCCCGAGCGTTGAGAGGGGGACTTCCTTGTCGGGGCCCTCCATGAGCTTGACCTTGGGGTCCCTCACGATGACGCTTGATTCTCGTGAGGAGAGGGAGAACGTGCCGTTCGAGTCAACGTGCATTTTGGACGGAAGTAGGTAGGGATTTCCGTCGGAGGCGTACTCGGCGAAGGGGACCGCGATGGACCGCCGCAAGGCCATGTCCCGGAGGATCACCTTGGTGCGAGAGGTTCCGTAGTCCAAGCCGATGACGAGTTCGCGCTCTTCCCTCAGCTGGCTCTCCCTCGGTGTGGCGCTCGGTATTTCCCCGGTGACGGTCTGCGCCTGAGGAGGAGGAGATTCGCTTCCTCCCTTTCCTGGTTGAGCGCGGCGATGCCAACCCGGATTGATCCTGTCCAGGAAGCGAATCAGATTCTTGACCTTGTCTCTCATACCCATCTCACACCACCCGAACCAGGCCCACGCAAACTTCCGTCCTGCTGAAGCGGATGCGCCTGCCCTGGTCGATCTTGAGGAGTTTCTGGCTCACGCGAGAGTTAAGGGCTGCGATACGGCCCTCCGTGGCCTTTGCGAGGGCGTTCTTGCCCCGCTCCAGGTGGGATTGCCTCACCGCCTGAAGCTTCTCCACCTGAGAGTCCCGGTGACGTTCGAGTGACCGGGCCTGTACGTCCGCTCGGTCTTCGTTTTCGCGCTCGATTTGCTCTACGAACTCTTTGAACCGTGCCTCGGAATTCAGGAAACACTCCTTTACGGCCTCTGCGGCCGCTTGGCAATTCTCCGTTTGCGCGGCAGACAGCCAGTCGGCCCCAACCCTGGCCGCGGAGGTGACGAGACGCTCGGCAAGATCTTCGGTGACAGGATCCGCCTGCTTCTCGAGGGGCACGGCCTGGTAAGAGAGCCGTTCGATCTCCCTCAAACCCTGGACCGACCAGAGATCCACGTAGAACGCGTAGAGTCCCTTGGCTGCAGGGACCACCTCACGGACGGGAACCGTTGCGGAAGCCACGGGGTAGAAACCCGTTTGGGAGGTCCCAACCTTGTGGCTGACGAACCTAGTGAGGGGATGGAACTGGTTGATATTCTCAACCCGGTCGCCTTGCGAACCGCCTACCCGGTTCAAGAACCGACAACGGACGGCCGCGGATTCCGGGCTGTGAAGCCTGGTCTTGCCTAGAAGGTCCTCACGATCCAGGAAGGCTTCGAGGTCCACCTTGGCCTGTTCGCTGAGCCTTATGTCGAACAGAAGGTCGTCCTCGGTCAACTGCCTGAATTCGCACCCCTTGTAGTTGGCGGTGAAGAAGTCTCGCACGTAGACCCAGAGGTCCTCGCCGGTAATCCAGCGCTGCATCTCCCTGGCGGCTTTCACATGGTTCAGGATGTAGTCTCCGTGAGCCACGAGGTTCCCCGCCTCGCTCTCGAGCCGCTCCTCTTCGAGGCGGAGGTTTTCGATGGCCTGCGCCGTCTGATCGATGCGCCGTTCCTCCTCCTCCGGGGTGAGGTCTTCCCGCATGAGATCGTAAGTCAGCTCCTGGATCTTCTCCCCGATGATGCCCTCCAGGCCGCCGAGGGCCTGCTCGAAAATCCTAAGCCTCTCGTGGAGCCTGACGTAAATCCTGGCGTCGATGGTGTCTTTGTAGAGTAGATTCCAGATGAGGATCTTCGGGGCCTTTTGCCCGAGGCGGTCGATACGGCCGATCCGCTGTTCGATCTTCATAGGATTCCACGGTAGGTCGTAGTTGATGAGGAACCTGGCGAACTGGAGATCGATACCTTCGCTGGCGACTTCCGAGGAGAGGAGGACCCTGGGGCCTTCTGGGTGGCTAAACCTCTCGATAATGGACCCCTTGTCGAACTCCGAACCGCCCATGAGAAGGACACAGGAGATGCAGTCCCGGGTGAGGCGGTCCAGGAGGTACTTCAGGGTCGGGCGGAAATAGGAGAACAGGACGACCTTTTCCTTGGGCTGGTCCTTGAAGAGGTCGAGCAGGACGTCCCTCAGCTTTTCGTATTTGCTGTCGTTGGCGTAGAGCTTTTCGAGATCGCCCAGGGTGTGGGCGCTTTGGGCGAGTTCTGAGGCGAGGGGCCCTCCGTCGTCGGCGGCATCGTATCCGAGGTCCTCGTACATCTCTTGCTCGGCCGCCCGCTCGGCCATGCGGGAACCCTTGCGCTTCCACTCCGCCAGAGCGGCCGGCATGGAGCTGGACATCTGCCTTTGGGGCATGACGGACAGGAAGGCTTCGTGGGCCGCCCCGCGCATGGCGTAGCGCCTGACCAGTTCCGTGACGTTATGGTAGAAAGTTCTTTCAGCCTCCGACATAGGCACGGCCTCTGAGATGGGTTGCCGTTGGACCCTGAGGGACTCCACCTCCCGCTTACGAGTCCTCGTCACGACCCTTCCGAGCAGGTTTACCCTCTCGAGCCGGGCACAGAGTTCGGCCACGCAGTGGGGATCCCGCAGATCTTCCTGACTCGGCAGATTCTCCAGCATGACCGCTAGTTGTCGGTTGTCGGACAGGAAGGGGTGCTGACGGGCCTGCCGCAGGAGGTCTGCAAACTCTTGCTGCGAGAGGCGCTTGCTGGCGACCAACTCCCTGGTCTTGACGAGGGGTTCGTTGGCCCGAAGGATTTCGGTGAAGGTACCCATCTGGCTGAAGGTGTCCTCATCCACGAGATTGAGGAGTTGGTAGAGATCCACGTTCTTAAGGTGAATGGGGGTGGCGGAGAGAAGCAACACGTTTTCCGAGACCGCGCGCAGCATCCGCCCCAGGCGCGCCGAAGCGCTCTCCGGGTTTCTCAGGTAGTGCGCCTCGTCGATGATGAGCAGGTCCAGAAGGGCTTCGTCGTACTGGGCGCGCTGAAGAAATTGCGCGAGAGTGGCGCTATTGGCCCCAGTTGTCTCGACCTCATCCCAGCCCTTGCGGGGCCTGAGCCCTTGGAGGCTCCCAATGATCGTGAAACTGCTATCGCCCCCCCCCTGGCTGGCCCGGAATCGCTTCAGGAGGCCGCCGGCCTGGAGCGGCTCGGCGTAGATTCCGAATTTGGTGGAGAGTTCCATCTGCCACTTGTCCATGAGCATCGCCGGACAGAGGACCATCACGCGCTTGATGTCATAACGACTTCGGAGTTCGGTCAGGATCAACCCGGCCTCGATCGTCTTACCCAGCCCGACCTCATCGGCCACCAAGAGGCCGTTGCTGGGGGAGTCCAGAAAGCTGAGGACGGGCTTGAATTGATATGGGTAGAAATCCGTATTCGTGGTTCCCATGCTGTAAATGAGATTGGCCAATCTTCCCGAGAGGCGACGATAGGTTAGACTTTTGCGTAGATCTGCCGGTCGGCCCAACCGGCCCTGCCGAAGGAGCTCGATGGGGTCATCGCTGATCTCTTCTTTGGAGAGCAACTGACCCTCTGGGTAGAACTCCGCGGTGACCGCGTCGAACCTGACCTGCCAGAAGACCCGGCCACCCGCCTCCCGGGTCTTCCCGGTGATCGTCCCCACGCGGCCTGGGTCCGCCTTGAGGCAAACAAGAGTCCCTGGTTTCATTCCCTCCCCCTTGGACCTCCGACGAGCCGTCTACAGAACGGAGTAGTCATCCTGGCAAGGAGCAGCAGTGTGCGACGCCTTAGTCCCGGCCTGTTGGATCACGAGCTTGCCGGTCCTGGCGGCGGCTTCGAAGAGCGTTTGCTCTTCAAATGGTTCCCCCTTTACGGAGCTCAGAAAGACCCATTGAATCGCCCTCGCAATGCCAACAAATAGGATGCGTCGGCGCTGGGCGCCCTTGAAACGCACGAAGGACGTCTCGTTGAGCCTGGGCATGCAGACTGCATCGAAAGTGAGTCCTTTTGCGCTATGGAACGTCGCGATCTTCGGGACGTTGTTGTCGAACCGCGCTTCGATTTGTGATTTGTACGCCCCTTTGAATTGAGGAACGGCCCTCTCCACATGGAGGCCCCGTTGACGGAGCGCGGAAGCCACGCGGAAAACCAATTGGTTCCTCGCGACAAGAATTCCCACCCGCTGGTTAAGGACCTGCCTCCCCCTGACCGCTTCGGCCAGACGGTCGTATTCGGCATCTTCCGAAGCTGCGGAGTAGTAAAGAGGACGCTCCCGTTCGCACACCCGGAAGCGGGACTGACTCACATACTGGGACCGCCGTTCGTCGTCCTGTATGAAGAACGCGGCCAGGGCCGCCACATCCGGGGAATTCCGAAAGGCCGCGAGGAGGGCTGTTTGGGAACGGGCCAATCCGAGGTTTTCGCGAATTCGCTCTAGGCTGGCGCCCTCCTCGTAGATCTGCTGCTGAGGGTCCGCAAAAACGGTGATGTGCTTCGCGGCCAGACGGAGGATCTCAAAACACTCAGGGCGGAGGTCCTGCCCCTCATCCACGAGCGCGAAATCTAGGTGGCCCCATTCGCTCCGATCTCCACGAAGCCGCTGGAGGACCGCCGCGTGGGTCATCTCAAAGCTTGTCCCCTCGTCACCGCCGGAGCCGCGCCGACGAGGTCCGATGTGGGACTTGTAATAGGCGTTGCACCAAGAGTCGAAGGTGCAGACCGAATTGAGGGGAAGGCCGAGGAGGTCCAGCCCCGAGCGTATATAGTCCCTCAGGACATTTGTGAAGATCATCACCCGAAAGCGTCCTGGGGGGCTTCCCAACCGCTTTCGCAGGTAGTCGGCCCTGTGGACCAGCACCTGGGTCTTGCCCGAGCCCGGGAACCCCATGACCAGGCGGTGCTGGTCGGGAGGCGCCTCCACGATCCGTCGCTGGTCAGGGGTCAGGTCCGCGTATGGGAGAAGCCACGTGCTCATCGCATCTTCTCGATGGAAGGCCTCACTTCTGGGCGCAAGACCTGCTCGCTAGTCGGGGTCCCCTTGGAATTGCGGCGAGTTCTTTCATTCTCGACCGCCTTCAGACCTTCGGCGTCGCTGGAGGCGTGTGCCCAGGTCTCGAACCATCCAAGTTTCCAGTCGTCCATCTGGCGGGGAGGGCCGAAGTTGTCCCGTGCCGCCCTCCGTGTGGCCGCAGCCTCCGCCTCTTTTCCCAACGCATCCTGGCAAAGCGACAAGAGGGTCTGGGCCGGCGCAGAGGCGGGTTCCTTCCTTAGGCTCCCCTGAAGGGCTTCCACGGCCCCGGTGTAGTCACCGCGCTTCCACTTTTGCACGCCCAGGTTGAACAGCGGGCCGCCCCAGTTTGACGAAGCCTCGTCGGCCGCCAGGAGCGCCTTTTCTGAGCGCTCGATGTCCTTCAGGTCAGCGTAATAGAGCCCCATGAGGTTCAGCAACTCTGCATCGGGACGGTTGATGAGGCGAAGCGTAACCCTTAGGAAATCGATGGCCTTCTCGTATTGGCCGAGGTCTGCATAGAGCTTCGCCAGTTGCAACAGCTTTCCAGCATTCTTTGGACTTGGCCCCCCACGCTGGCGTATCTCCTCCTCAAGCGATTCGATCCTGAGGCGAGTGGGGTGGGGATTGACTACGGTGACAAGCGGGTTCTCCGCCGACCGGTGAAAGTTCTGCTGAGGCCTTTCAGTAACATAGGCCCCGCATTCGAGCTCTCCATTGGCCCCGAACCTGTACTCGAGTGTAATGTGCTCCCCCCGCTTGGCCGCTCCATCCATATGCCAAACTTCATTGAGGAGAACCTGCCTCGAAGGAAGGGCCACCACTTCCATGCGCATTTCGTGCTCTCCGGAGGCGGGGACTGAGAGCCGGTCAATCCGCGCAAACCCACCATCCGGAGGGTAAGGGACAGACGAGCCTGCCTGGATGAGCGTGAGTGGGTCCCCCTTGCCGGTGAGAAGGGCAACCGTGTCGGCCAGGACGGGCTGGATGACAGGGTGCCCCAGGACCTCCAAACAGAATGCGTGGAGGGCCGCCCCTTTGCTTACGGCCAATTGGACCTCGAGGGGGTCATCGAAGCCGACGACCTTCGCCTTGGAGAAGAAAGCCCCCATGGCCTCAGACACCTCCGGGATGAGTGTGCTCCCTCCCACCAAGAGGACGACGTCTATCTCTCCTGCCTTCAAATTGGCCCGGTCCAAGGCGTCTTGCAGAGGTGAAAAGACCGACTGGGTAAGACGGTATTCGGTCTCCCGGGCGTAAAGATTGTCGGTGTCGAGGAAGGGCTGAAGGATCTGCTCCCACTCTGGAGCGGTCAAAATGGGTTTGGACAGGCTCAGCGCCCGGCCGCCGAGCCAACACGTGACTGGGGGCTGGTGGGCCTCGATGCCGATGCCGCCTTTTGGGTACTTTCCGAACTTCTTCAGGCGGTCGATCTCCCTGCACAAACCAATCTTCAGGGCCTCGGCGGTTCCGAGGAGCTGCGGCTCCAGGCCCCGCTTTTTCTCCGCCCAGGAGAGCTCTCGGGGGTCAATCCCGTTTTCTTCGATCAAAGCCGGAAGGAGTACGTCGTGGACAATGGCCCCATCCAGGTCGCCCCCGCCGAGACGGTGGTAGCGAGATGCAGCCCTCATGGCGGCTTCGAGCCGTTTCTCTCGGGCCGACAGCGTGACCTCCACGATGCTGACGTCGCAGGTCCCGCCGCCGAAATCAAACACGAGAACTCGGTTCAGCCCACCTGCAGTGAAAAGCTCCCCCGCCCCGGCCGTCTCGATGAAGGCCAGGAGTGCCGCAGTGGGCTCGTCCAAGAGGTCGTAGGGGCCGAGGTCGAGCCCAGCCATCCGAGCCGCCGAGAGGGTGTCCATGCGTTGGCTGAGTTGAAAGGAGGCAGGGACGGTCACCACGACCCTATCGGCTGGCCCTCCCGATGCCTCCTTCGCCCGCTCGCACAGCGCCTGAAGGATGTGACCCGCGATCTTGCTGGGACGGTCGTAGGGCTCGGCGGCTCGGTAGTAACTCTTCTTGAGCCCCATCTCGTTCTTTGTTTCGAAGAACAAGGTCCGCTCCGGAATCAAGCCGGCTTCCTGGGGCCTGGCGCGGAGCCGCTTTGCTCCCTCACCGACCCAATGCCCCCCTGAGGGCAATACGGCAAGTACGGAGGGCACGAGTGGAGATGTGAATACCCCCTCCTGGGTAGGTTGGTCCAATTCGAGGACCGTCATGTCTGGGGCAGCCCCGACGTCCCAGTTCGACGAGAACCGGATCTCTGTCACCGTCGAGTTGGTCGTGCCCAGGTCAATTCCCCAAACCTTCAGAGTCTTGTCCAGAACAAGGGGACGCCCCCTGAGAACCATAACGGCTTTCATTTTCTGACTCCCCCCAAGGAATGGCTCACTCACATCGAAGGATGGCATGGGTGTTATCGGGCCGCAAGGGGGGCGCTGGTCGTATGCCGGCCCGAGCTAACCACCTGGACCGTAAAGTCCGCGGGAAAGGACCCCAGAGAAACCGTTCGGCCGGAGGAGGTTGTTTCGGTCTCGCTACACTTTGATGATCCTTTGCGCATCGTTTTAGTCCGCATCAAGATGCTAATTCAGGGACTCGGATTCCACCTTGCCTGTCTTGAATGGAATCTAGCATCAGGTGCCCTGCTTCTAAGGGCCGAGATCCTTGCCACTTCAGGGTACAAGCAAGCGAGGTCTCTCTTCTGCGTTGGAAGGACCTTCGACAGCACCCTGGTCCGCGCCGTGACGGCGAACGGTGCGTTTGGGGGCTCAATTCCCTTCTCCTCTTACGTTGCAGAAGCTCGCGTCGGGATCCGGGACGTTGAGGAGGGCGGCCACGTCTTCCTCGCTGAGGGCGTGGAAATCCAGGCGGGTATCGCAGAGGGAGGCGGTCATGAAGCGCAAGGGGTGGCGCGCGCCCGCGGCCTGGCAGGCGGCGCGGACGGTGAGGCGCACGAGCCTCTCCGCCTGGTCGGGGGGAATGGTGTTGGGGAGGCCCACGATGAGGAGCATGGGCTCGCCGCCGGGCTCTCGGCCCGACTCCTCGGCCACGCGGTCGAGGCAGGCCCCGAGGAGATAGGGCATGGCGAAGTCCTCGAGGATCCAGAGGCCGCCCCGGCCGTCGAGGAGGCCCATGACGCTCTGCTCCTGGCCCCCGCAGGCGGCCGTGAGGCAGGCGGCGGCGAAGACCTCGGGGGAAAGGCTCGACCCGTGGAGGGGGAAATCCCGTGGCAGGAACTCCTTGACCCGCTCCAGGCGGTCGCGGAACTCCAAGGGCCCGTCTTTCGAGCCGGCTTCAAAGACGCCGCGAATGAAGAGGTCGAAAGGCATGGAGGCTCCTTTCGGGAAAGGTCTCTGTTCGTCCCGAAGGGGAGTATAGGGAGGAAGAGTGCACACAACGGGCACTGAGGGAAGGGGGAAGGGGGAAGAGAAAGAAGGGGCATGAGGGATTTGGGAATTGGGATTTTGGATTTGGGATTTAGAAACAAAGGCGAAAGGCGAATGAGGAAACCTGCTGGAAGGGGGCCCTCGTAGCGGCCGATGCCCGTATCGGCCGAGGGGCCGGCCTTTGCAAGCAAAGGCCGCTACATGGGAGGCCTTCGAAGCGGGTGCTTGTGGGGCGAACGCGCTCGCCCGCCTTCCTCCTCTTCTTCCTACTCCCCCAATCAGCCAGCCCCCAACCCCCCGGTCCCCTTGCCTGAAGTTCCCTCGAGGGGTCCTGCAACCGCCGGCAGGCGCTCTGGCTCTTGACCAGCGGGAGGGGCAGTGCTTAGGCTGGACACGCTTTTCACACGTTGCAGGAGGGCCCAATGCGATATGCGATCCTGTTGGGAATGGCGCTCGCGGGGGCGGTCGCTGCTGCGCCTCCGGCGCCGGAGCGGATGGATCTTCTCGACATGGCCAGCGGCGCCCTGGTCGTTTCGTCGAGCGGCGAGTACGGAGCCGCATGGACGGCGGACCAGTTGATCGACGGAACGACCGAGTCGGGGTGGTGCAACGCGGAAGGGAAAGTCGCGCCGAACACGATGGTCATCGAACTCGCTCAGCCCTTCGCCGTGACGGCCGTGGCGGCGGACAACACCGGCGCTCAGGACGGCAAATACGCCGGGATCTCGGCGCGCCAGATCGTGGTCTCGGGTTCGACCACCTCGCCCAGCGGCGGCTTCGTCGAGCTCGTTACCTTCGAAGCTCCGAAAGGTGGGCGCAAAGAGGTTCCGCTACCGAAGCCGGCCACGGCACAGTGGCTGCGCTTCGAGATCCGCAGCAACTGGGGAAACCCACAGTACACCGAATTGATGGAACTCGAAGCCTACGGAACGCCCGTCGGGCCGCCCCCCAAGATCGACGTCTCGGGGGATTTCGAAACCGACGCCGCCGGGATGATGCGCCTCGAGCAGAACGGCGCCGAGATCCGGGGCTGCTACGATTGTTGCTCCATCGGACGGTTGAGCGGAAGCATCGAGGGCCGGGTGCTCCGCTTGGAGTGGCGCGAAGACGAGGGCGCCGACGTGGGGAGCCTGCTCATGGTGGCCTCCCGCGACGGCAACACCCTCACCGGCCTTTACTTCCGGGACGGAAAACTGAACGGCGAATGGAACGGCCGACGGGTCACCGGACGGCGGGCCGCTTGCAGAATCGAGGGAGAAGCCGGCCTGGCCGGAAAGCTGTCGGCCACCGGTTCGGCGGTCCTGTACGGGATCGTCTTTGACAGCGATTCGGCCACCATCCGGGCCGAGTCCGAGCCCACCCTCAACGAAGTGCTCGCCGTGCTGAAGGCCGACCCGAAACGCCGGCTGCTCGTTTGCGGCCACACCGATTCGACCAACACCGACGCCTACAACCTCCGCCTTTCTCAAGAGCGGGCCGACGCCGTCGTCACGTGGTTGACCTCCCACGGCTGCGCCGGGTCCCGCCTGCAGGCCAAGGGCTTCGGGGAGTCCCAACCCGTTACCAGCAATGCCACCGCCGCGGGGCGAGCCCTCAACCGGCGCGTGGAGGTGAGGAAACTCGAGTAAGGGGATTTGGGAATTGGAGAGAAGGCGGAAGGGGGAAGACGGAAGGGAAGAAAAGGCATTTGGAATTTGGAATTTGGGATCATGCCTGTCCGGGATCTTTTGCGCGTCTTATGCTGCCTGCCTTCCGGAGCAAAGCGGAGGAAGGCGCGTCCCGGCGCCGGTGGGCTGAAGGGGTCCGGCCCCCCGGGGATCTCTGGCGCGACGGGAGCGCCCTGGGATGCACGGCAAGGAGCGACGAGGAGGAACATGCGGGGGGCATCGTCGACGAGCCGCGACACAGCCGGGCGCCCAGGCCGCCCCGTCCCTCCGGGTTGACGCCGGGCCAGGCATCTTCTTTATCGGCGCTCCTTGGCGTGCTTCCGGCACGCGCTCGTCGCGCCTTCGCGAACCTGCTCTGGCCCGGCGGGCAACGCGCCGAGAGCCCCCGGAGGGCCGGACCCCCAGCAAGGAAGCCGAGGCGGCCGCGGAGGGCCGCCCCTACAGAAGATCGGCGTCGGGCGAGGCCACCCGCAAGAAGTGAGACGAGAGACGCGAGACGAGACCTATTCGGCGTCCTGGGTGCCGAAGGTGGTCTTGAGGACGCGGATGATCTCGCCGACGGTGGCCCTCGCCTTGACGGCTTCGAGGGTGACGGGGAGGAGGTTGGCGCCGGACTTTGCGGCCTCGTCCACGCGCTTCAGGGCGGCCTCCCAGGGGGCGCGGTCGCGCTTGTCGCGCAGGGCGCGGACCCGCTCGATCTGGCGGCGCTCCAGTTCGGGGTCCACCTTGAGGACGGGCGGGTGGACGGCGGTCTCGTCCTGGAAGCGGTTGACGCCGACGACGACCTTCTCGCCGCGCTCCACGGCCTGCTGGGCGCGGTAGGCCGCGTCCTGGATCTCCTGCTGGACGTAGCCCGACTCGATGGCGGCGATCATGCCGCCGCGCTTCTCCACCTCGGCCATGATGTCGAGGGCCTTGCTCTCCAGCGCGTCGGTGAGGGCCTCCACGGCGTACGCGCCGGCGAGGGGGTCCACCGTGTCGGCGGCGCCGCTCTCGAAGCCGATGACCTGCTGGGTGCGGAGGGCGAGGGTGGCCGAGTCCTGCGTGGGCAGGCCCAGGGCCTCGTCGTAGGAGTTCGTGTGGAGGGACTGGGTGCCGCCCAGGACGGCGGCGAAGGCCTCGAGAGTGGTGCGGACCACGTTGACGAGGGGCTGTTGGGCCGTGAGGGTGGAGCCGGCCGTCTGGGTGTGGAAGCGGAGCATGCGGGCCTTGGGGTTGGTGGCGCCGAAGCGCTCGGCCATGAGGCGTCCCCACAGGCGGCGGGCGGCGCGGTACTTGGCCACCTCTTCGAGAAAGTGGCTGTGGGCGTTGAAGAAGAAGGAGAGGCGCTCGCCGAAGGCGTCCACCCGGAGGCCCGCGTCCACGGCGGCCTGGACGTAGGTGAGGCCGTCGAGGAGGGTGAAGGCGATCTCCTGGGCGGCGGTGGAGCCGGCCTCGCGGATGTGGTAGCCCGAGATGGAGATGGTGTTGAAGCGCGGCAGGCGGTCGGTGGCGTAGGCGAAGAGGTCGGTGATGATCCGGAGGGAGGGCCTGGGCGGGAAGATGTAGGTGCCGCGGGCCACGTACTCCTTGAGGATGTCGTTCTGGACGGTGCCCGTGAGGAGGTCCGGGGCCACGCCCCGCCGCTCGGCCACGGCCTGGTAGAGGGCCAGGAGGATGAAGGCGGTGGCGTTGATGGTCATGGAGGTGGAGACCTTGTCGAGGGGAAGGCCCGAGAAGAGGACCTCCATGTCCTCGATGGAGTCCACGGCCACGCCGACCTTGCCGACCTCGCCCTCGGAGAGGGGGTCGTCCGAGTCGAGGCCCATCTGGGTAGGCAGGTCGAAGGCCACGGAGAGGCCCGTCTGACCCTGTTCGAGGAGGTAGCGGTAGCGGCGGTTGCTCTCCTCGGCGGTGCCGAAGCCGGCGTACTGGCGCATGGTCCAGAGGCGGCCGCGGTACATGGTGGGCTGGACGCCGCGGGTGAAGGGGGGCTCGCCGGGGAAACCCAGGCGGTCCAGGTAGGCCGATTCGGGGAAGTCCTCGGGGGTGTAGAGGGGCTTGACCTCGACGCCGGAATCGGTGCGAACCGCAGCCCGCCCGCCCTTCTGAAGCTGCTTCTCCGTGCGGGCGCGGCAGGCCGCGGCGGCTTCGGAGAGACGCTTGCGCGTGTCGTGCGCGTCCATGGTGCCCTCCTCCAGGGCCGAGTGTACACCCCCCGCCGCCCCACCCGGCAGGTCTTCCTCCTCCGTGTTCTGCCCGAGGTCGAGGTTCTCCCTCCGAAGGCGTCCTTTCACCTGCGGGTGCCGCCCTCCGTGGCCGCACGCTTTCGAAGGCCTCCACCGTAGCGGCCTTTGCTTGCAAAGGCCGGCCCTTCGGCCGATGCAAGCATCGGCCCCTGCACAGGCCCCCTCTCCGTCTCCGGGACTGGTTTGTCTTTAAATCCGAAATCCCAAATCCCCAATGCCCCTTCTTTCCCTTCCGCCTTCCGCCTTGCCTCTTCGGCACCAAAGAAATAGGTGGCAGAAAATAGGTGGCTGTCCCTATTTTTCTAGCATCGGCCCCTGCACAGGCCCCTTCTCCGTCTCCGGGACTGGTTTGTCTTTAAATCCGAAATCCCAAATCCCAAATCCCCAATGCCCCTTCTTTCCCTTTCGCCTTTCGCCTTCCGCCGTGCCTCTTCGGCACCAAAGAAATAGGTGGCTGTCCCTATTTTGTTAAGAAAATAGGTGGCTGTCCCTATTTTTCTCTTTTCGCCTTAGATCCTCGCCGCTTCCTGGAGGGCTTCGGCGAGGCCGGGCAGGGGGGCGGGGGCGGAGCGGAGGAGGTGGTCGGCGCGGGCGGCGGTGCGCCGGGCGGGGAGGAGGTAGCGGACCTTGCGGCGGCGGGTGACCTGGTATCCGAAGGTGCCCAGGGCCTTGAGGCAGCGCTGGAGTTCGGTGCGCCGGAACTCCTCCGAGGGGTGGCCCGTGCGCTCGATCCAGGCCGCCTCGATGCGGCGGCCGATGGCCGGGTCGGGGTGGCGGTAGGCGTCGCACGCGAGGGAGGCGGCGTCGTAGCACCTGGGGGCCAGGAGGGCGTCCTGGAAGTCGATGAGGACCCACTCGCCGGATCGGGAGGCCAGGACGTTCTCCGAGTGAAAGTCCCGGTGGGCGAGGGCCCGCGGGAAGGAGGCGACCTCCTCGGCGAGGCCGTCGAGGGCGGCGGCGAGGGCCGGGTCGCGTGGGCGGTTGAGGAGGCCCTCCAGGAAGTGGAGGGCGAAGAAGCGGAGTTCGAAGCGGAGGCGGTCGGCGTCGAGGGCCAGGAGGTCGGGCTCGCCTTCCCAGGGGGGGACGGCGGCGACGGAGAGGGCCAGGTCCACCAGGCGGGATTCCCACTCGGGATTCCACCGTCCGCGCGAGAGGGGCTCGCCTTCGATCCACTCCACGATGCAGACGCCCTCCTCGGGCCGGGCCTCGTAGAGGGCGGGGACCCGGATGCCGCGGGATTGGAAGAGCCGCGTGAGGAAGACGTAGCGGTTGAGGCCGTCCCGGTCTTCGCCGTACTCGGCGCGCAGGACGGGGCCGCCGGCCCCCTCGCCTTTGAAGTAGCGCCGGGCCGAGGCGTCCGCCGCCACGGGCGTCCACACTTCGGTGCGCATCGGGCCCCCGGTCCCCTCCCCCCGGTCCGTGCGAGGGGGGTTAGGGCAGGGCCCCGGCCTTGGCCGCGGCCTCCGACTCGGGGAAGAACTCCCGCAGGCGGGCCAGGGTCTTGGCCGCCGCCTCGGTCTCGCCGAGCTGTCTCTCGCAGAGGGCCTGCTTGTAGAGGGCGTCGGGGACCTTGTTGCCGAAGGGGAAGTGGTCGGAGACCCCCTTGAAGGCGTCCCGCGCGTCCTTGAAGTTCTTCTCCGTGTACAGGCACTCGCCGATCCAGTACTGGGCGTTGTCGGCGAGGTCCGACTGGGGGTAGGCGGCCACGAAAGCGGCGAAGGCCCGTTCCGCTTCGGCGTACCGCCCCTCCTCCATGAGGGCGAAGGCGCTCCGGTACTGGTCGGCGGGAGCGGAGGAAAGGTCCTGCACGTCCACGCGGGCCCTCGCGGCGGGGGCCTCGGGAGGAGCAGGCGTGGCGCCGGGCGCGGACGCCGGAGCCGTCCCGCCGGCGGCGAGGCGGCGGATCTCCTCCGCGAGCTCCTTCTGCTGGGCCGTGAGCTTCTCCACGTCCTGCCTCAGGTAGTCCACCCGGCGGGAGACGTCGTCCATGGCGGGGTTCACCGCCGCGCATCCGACGAACCAGAAAGGCGCCGTCAAGGCCGCCGCGATCCTCCAACGGGACATGGCCGTTCCTCCCTTTCTCGCGCCGGAGCTCACGCGAACTTCTCCATGACCTTCCGGAAGAACCCGCCGCCTTTCTCCTCGCGCTCCTTTTCGAGGCGCTGGAGTTCGGCGTAGAGGCGCTTCTCGTCTTTGCTGAGCTTCTTGGGGACCTGGACCTCCACCTCCACGTAGAGGTCTCCCCGGCCCGAGCGGCCCAGGCGCGGCATCCCCTTGCCGTGGATGCGGAAGCGCTGGCCCGCCTGGGTGCCTGCGGGCACCTGGAGGCGCTCCTCGCCCTCGAAGGTGTCCAGGGCCACTTCCGTGCCGAGGACCGCCTGGGGCACGCTCAGGGGCACGAGGCAGTACAGATCGTCGCCTCCGCGCTTGTAGAAGGGGTGCTCCTCCACCTCGATGAAAATGTAGAGGTCTCCGGGAGGGCCCGTGCGCTCCGCGGCGTCGCCCTCGCCGCCGATGCGCAGACGGGAGCCCGAATCCACGCCGGCCGGGATCTTGACCTTGAGGGTCTTCTGGGCCCTCCGGCGGCCGCGTCCGCGGCACTCGCCGCAGGGGTCCTTGACGATCTCGCCCTCCCCCCGGCACTGGGGGCAGGTTCGGCTGACGGTGAAGAAGCCCTGCCGGAAGGCCACCGTCCCCCGGCCCCGGCAGGCCGAGCAGGTGATGCGCTGGCCGGAGGTGGAGCCGGTGCCATGGCACGCGGGGCAGGGCTCCTCCTTGGGGATGGTGAGGGTCTCCTCCTTGCCGGAAAAGGCCTCCTCGAGGCTGAGGCGCAGGTCGTAGCGCAGGTCCGAGCCCCGCTGGGGCGGGCGCGCGCCGCCCCGGCCTCCGCCGAAGAAGTCGCCGAAGCCGAAGAGGCCTCCCAGGAGGTCGGAGAAATCGGCGAAGACGTCCGAATCCCAGGGGATGCCTCCTCCCGGTGCGGCGTCGGCGGTCCCGAATCGGTCGTACCGGGCCCGCCGCTCGGGGTCCCCCAGGACGGAGTAGGCCTCGCTGGCCTTCTTGAATTTCTCCTCCGCCTCCTTGTTGCCTGGGTTCTTGTCCGGGTGGTACTTGAGGGCCGCCTTGCGGTAGGCGGACTTCACCTCTTCCTGGGTCGCGTTTCTCGAGACGCCCAGGACCTCGTAGTAGTCGCTCGAAGACGTCATGCCTTGGGGCCTCCCATGAACTTGGGATCGTAGAGGATCACTTCGGAGAGGGTGCGGGAGACCGCGGAGAGCTGCTGGAGGGCCTCCTGGAGCCTCGTCATGTTGTCCACCGCCATGCTGCGCCGGGCCTCCTCCAGGATCTTCTCGATGTTCTGGCGCTTCTCCTCCTCCAGGCTCGTGCCGAACTCGGCGAAGGTGCGCTGGTTGCTCTCCAGGAGGCGCTCGAGCTTCATTTTGAGCTTCTGGAGCTCGATCATGCTGCGGTCCTCTTCGGCCCGCTTCTCCGCCTCGGTGACGATGCGTTCGATCTCCTCCTCGGTGAGGCCCGAGGAGGGGTTGACCACGATCTGCTGCTGGTTGCCCGTGATGAGGTCCTTGGCGTGGACCGAGACGATCCCGTTGGCGTTGATGTCGAAGGTGACCTCGATCTGGGGCACGCCCTTCGGGGCGGGCGGGATGCCCACGAGCTCGAACTTGCCCAGGGAGATGTTCTCGTTGGCCAGTTCGCGCTCGCCCTGGAGGACGTGGATCTGCACCGTGTCCTGGTTGTCGGCGACGGTGGTGAAGATGCGGGACTTCTTGGTGGGGATGGCGGAGCCCCGCTCGATGAGCTTGACGAACATGTTGCCCTTGGTGGAGACGCCGAGGCTGAGCGGGATGGCGTCGAGGAGGACGATCTCCTTGACCTCGCCCTTCATGATGCCGGCCTGAAGGGCGGCGCCCAGGGCCACCACCTCGTCGGGGTTCTTGTCCCGGCGCGGCTCGCGATTGAAGATCTCCCGCACCGTCTGGATCACGAGGGGGGTGCGCGACTGGCCGCCGACGAGGAGCACCTCGTCGATCTGCCTGGGTTCCAGGCCGGCGATGTTCAGGGCCTCCTCGCAGGGCTTGCGGGTGCGGTCCACGATTTCGCGGATGATGCCCTCCAGCTCGGGGCGCGTGAGGCGGGTGACGAGGTGCTTGGGGCCGGCCGCGTCGGCCGCGATGAAGGGCAGGTTCACCTCCGTCTCGGTCATGGTGGAGAGCTCGCACTTGGCCTTCTCGGAGGCCTCCTTCAGGCGCTGGAGGGCCAGACGGTCCCCCGAGAGCTCGAGCCCCGTCTCCCGCTTGAAGCGGGCCATGAGCTCGGCCATGATGGCCTGGTCCATGTCCTCGCCGCCGAGGTACGTGTCTCCCGCGGTGGCGATGACCTCGAAGAGCCCCTCCCCGACCCTCAGGATGCTGATGTCGAAGGTGCCGCCCCCGAGGTCGTAGACGGCCACCGTCTTGGCCTGGGTCTCCTCCAGGTTGAAGGCGATGCAGGCCGCCGTGGGCTCGTTGAGGATGCGCAGGACCTCCAGGCCGGCGATCCTGCCGGCGTCCTTCGTGGCCTGGCGCTGGGGGTCGGAGAAGTAGGCCGGGACGGTGATGATGGCCTCCTTCACGTCCTCCCCGAAGAACTCCTCGGCGCCCTTCTTGATCTCGGCCAGGATGAAGCCCGAGATTTCCTGGGCCGAGTACTCCCGGTCGCGCACTTTGATGCGGACGTCTCCGTTCGGCGCCTCGGTGACGCCGTAGGGAAGGACCTTCTTGGCGCTTTCCACGGTCACGTCGGCGTATTTCTTCCCGATGAGGCGCTTGACGGCGTAGATGGTGTTGGCCGGGTTGGTGACGGCCTGGCGCTTGGCGAGGTTGCCCACCAGGCGGTCGCCGTGCTCGGTGAAGGCCACGATGGACGGGGTGGTCCGACCCCCCTCCTTGTTGGGTATGACGAGGGGCTGGCCCGATTCGATAAAGGCCACGCAACTGTTGGTGGTCCCGAGATCGATCCCGATCACCTTAGCCATCGCCCTCTCCTCGCTCGCCCGGACCCTCGGCCCCCGTTTCGTTCACCGCCACCCGGGCCGGCTTGAGGACTTTTCCCCCCAAGAGGTAGCCCTTTTCGAAGACCGCCGTGACGGACCCCGGCGGGGCGTCCTCCCTTCGCACCAGCAACATGGCCTCATGATACGCGGGATCGAAGGGCCGTCCAAGGGCGTCGATCTCCTCCACCCCGGAGGCCTGGAGGGCCTCCCAGAGCTGCTGGCGCACGAGGGCGAAGCCCTGGAACCACTCGGGGTGCTCGTCGCCCGTCATGGCTTCGAGGGCCCGGTCCAGGTTGTCGAGGACGGGGAGGACACGGGAGGCCGACTCGGCCGAGGCTTCCCGGCGCTGGCTCTCTCGCTCGCGCTCCACCCGGCGGCGGAAGTTCTCGAAATCCGCCCGCGCGCGCAGGCAGGCGTCCTCGAGCTGGAGGATCCGGGCCTGGGCGTCGAAGTCCCCCTCCGGGGGAGCGGGAACGGGCACCTCGTCCATGGGCGGAACGGAGGCGGCCCCTTCGTCCTCGTGGCCCACGAACTCCACGGTGATCTCGTGCTCGATCGGGGGGGCGGTTCCTCCGCCGGCTCCCTTGTCCTCGTCCACCATCGGCGCTCCGTTGCTTTCTCGAAGGCGCCCCTCTACTCGAGGGCTTCGGCGGCCAGGCTCGCCAGGACGGAGGCGTTCCGGACCGCGGGGATGGCCGTGTCGTACGGCATGGGCCGGGGGCCCACGATTCCCACGAAGCCCCGACCGCTGGTTGGACCGCCGAAGGGGGCGACGACCATGGCCAGGGTGCGGACCTGAGGGTCGCCCCAATCCTCGCCCAGGACCACCCGGACGGGCCGATCCGCGCTGTGCAGAGCCTCCAGGAGTTCCAGAAGGCGGGTCTTCCGTTCGAGGGTCCGCAGAAGGATCCGAATGGCGTCCACCCCCTCCTCGAGGACGGAGGATTCGAGCAGCCAGGGGGCTCCTTCCCAGTACAGTCCACGGTCGGCCGGGGCTTCGGTGAAACAGGGCGCCACCATTTCCAGGGCCGAGGCGATCTCCTGGCCGCAGCGCTCCCTTTCGACTTCCACCTCCCGGGCCAGTCGGCGGCGGATCTCGGGGAGGGTGC
>JBFMHB010000021.1:0-4056 GCA_040752915.1 Acidobacteriota bacterium | reverse complement strand
CGGTCGGCCGGGGCTTCGGTGAAACAGGGCGCCACCATTTCCAGGGCCGAGGCGATCTCCTGGCCGCAGCGCTCCCTTTCGACTTCCACCTCCCGGGCCAGTCGGCGGCGGATCTCGGGGAGGGTGCAGCCGGCGAAGGTCTCCGTCAGGAAGTTGGCGCACCAGCGCAGGGTGTCGGCGCCGACGGGCCGCGGGCTCCTCAGGACCCGCTCCGTGACCTGGCCGGCCTGGGAGACGAGGACGAAGAGCACCCGCTCGGGCGAAAGGGCCACCAGGTCGCAGGAGCGCAGGCGCATTTCGTCCAGCGGGGGGGTGGCGGCGAAGGCCAGCAGGCGGGCCGAGTCCGACAGGCGGCCCGAAATGGCCCGCGCCACGCCGGAGAGGGTCCCGTCCTCGGCGAGGCGTTCCACCTCCTCGCGGGAGGGATGCACGGGGCGGCCGGTTTCCTCCTTCAGGATGGAGGCGGCGAAGGTGCGGTAGGCCAGATCGGTGGGGATCCGCCCGGAGACGCTGTGGGGCTGGTGAAGGTACCCCAGGTCCTCGAGGCGGGCCAGCACGGACCGGACGGTGGCGGAGGAGAGCCCCTCGGGGCTTCGTTCGGCGAGGGCGCGGCTGCTCACGGGCCCGCGGCCCCGGATGTAGGTCGCCACCAGGTCCAGGAGTATGCGCTCCTCTCGGGCGCCGAGCCTTTCTTCCACGCCGGTGACCTCCGTCATCCCTATGCTTATAGCACCATGGAAGCCCCGCTTCAAGAGGCTTTGACGGAGGGGGTGCCTTGCGCTATCTTTGGGCGGGAGGTCATCGTGGCGCGCACCCCTGGCAGGACCCTCGTTCTTGCCCTGGCCGCCCTGGTTCCCGCCCTCGCCGCGGGCGCCCAGGAGTTGAGCACCTTTCTTTCCGCCCCGCCCCCCCCCGGATCGTGGGCCAAGTACCGCATCGAGACGCGGGGGACCGACTGGACGAAGCGCCGCCCCTTCAACCTCGCCGTTACGGGGAAGGAACCGCGGGAGAACGTGCCCCACGTGTATGTGGAGGCGGGCCCGACGAAGTTCGCCGGGTACCACGACGGAACGCTCCGTCTGCTCTTGAAGGCCGCCCCGTCGCCCGAGGAGGGCCTCAACCCCTTCCTCACGGCGCAGGAGGTGGCCTACGCGAAGAAGGACGGGGAGACCTTCCGCCTCTCTGACGGAGCCCTGGGGTTCCTCCACCGGCAGGCGGCGGAGGTGAAGACATCCCGCACCGCCGAGGAACTGGGCGAAGAGCCCGTGGTGGCCCTCCGGGGCAAAACATACGCCTGCAAGAAGGTGCGGCTCGCCACGACCACCGAGGCCTCCTTCCTGGGGGACCATTACAAGGTCGTGGAAACGGGGACCTACTGGCTCTCGGAGGAGGCCCCTTTCAAGGTGGTGAAGGCCGAGATCGAGCGCCGGGAGACCCGGGACGGGAAGGAGAAGGTGCGCCACATCACGATCTCCCTCAAGGTGGACGGTCTCGAAGGGGCGCCCACCGCCTTCCCGCGGCCGGTGACCCAGGAGAAGGGACTCCTGGGATTGCTGTTTCAATGAGCGGGCCGGCGCCCGCCCCGATCCTCGACCCCCTGGATCCCTTCTGGGACCGCTTGCGGGAGCAGTATCCCCTTCTCTCCCACCGGACCTACCTCAACAACGCCTCCATCCAGCCCCTGCCGGCGCCCGTGGCGCGCGCCGTGGCCGAGTTCGCCCGGCGGGCCTCGGAGGAGGACCCGGAGGTCCTGTACGACGCCGCGGCCCCGCGCCGCCTCCGGGCCGACCTGGCCGCCTGGCTCGGGTGCGAGGCGGGCGACCTGGCCCTGGCGAGCTCCACCTCCGACGGGCTCATCAAGGCCGTGAACGCCGTGCCCTGGAGGAAGGGAGACGAGATCGTCCTCCCCCACAACGAGTTTCCTTCGGTGACGTACCCCCTCCGCATGGCGAGGGACCGCGGCGTCCGGATCCGGATGGCGGGGGAGCCGGGGAGGCCCGTGCGGGAGGAGGAGGTGCTCGCCGCCGTGACGCCCGCGACCCGCGCCGCCGCCTTCTCGTGGGTCTCCTTCAGCACCGGGTACCGCATGGATCTGAAGGGCCTGGCCCGGGATCTCAAGGCGGCCGGCGTGGAATTCGTCCTCGTGGACGGCATGCAGGGGGCCGGGGTTTGGGACCCGGACCTGAGGGCCACGGAGGTGGACTTCTTCGCCTTCCAGGCCGTGAAATGGCTGGCCGGGCCCAACGGAATCGGGGCCCTTTACATCCGGCCGGACCTCATGGGCCGCCTGGCGGACAGCGCCGTCTCCTGGTACTCGGTGCCCTGCTGCGAGGATTTCTCCCTTCTCACGCGTCCTGATTTGGAACCCTTCCCGAACGCCCGCCGCTTCGACGGGGGGACGCCTCCCTGGATCAACCTCGTGGGGCTCCAGGCGTGGCTCGACCTCATGCGGCCCGCGGGCATCGCGGGGATCTCGGCGAGGATGGCCTACCTGATCGGCCTCCTCCGGGAGGAGCTGTCCCGCGCCGGAATTTCCGTCCTCTGCCCCGCCGACCCGCTCCGGCCCTCCTCCATCCTTCTCCTCGAAACGTCAAGCCCCCTGGAGGACCACGCCCGGCTCGCCGCCGCCGGCATCTCCACGTCCTTCCGGATGGGGAGGGTGCGCCTGAGTCCGCACGTGTACAATGGGCCCGGTGACTTCAGGCGCCTCGTGGATGTCTTGGGGGAACGCGCATGAGCGACGAGAGGCTGGTGCAGGGCATCTCCGATCCCCTGGAGCGGCAGTGGGAACAAGCCCTGCGGCCGCGGAAGCTGGCCGAATACGTGGGCCAGACCAAGGTGACCGAGAACCTGGCCGTCTTCCTGGAGGCGGCCCGCCGCCGCGGGGAGGCCCTGGATCACGTCCTGCTCTACGGCCCGCCGGGACTGGGCAAGACCACCCTGGCCCACATCGTCGGCTCGGAGCTGGGCGTGAACGTGCGGGCCACCGCGGGCCCCCTCATCGAAAAGGCGGGAGACCTGGCGGCCCTCCTCACCAATCTCGAGCCCCGGGATATCCTGTTCATCGACGAGATCCACCGCCTGCCTCCGGCCGTGGAGGAGATCCTCTACCCGGCCATGGAGGACTTCAAGCTGGACATCCTTGTGGGCCAGGGGCCTTCCGCCCGCACCCTCTCCCTCGCGCTCCAGCCCTTCACCCTGGTGGGCGCCACGACGCGCATCGGACTGCTCACGGCGCCCCTCCGAAACCGCTTCGGCATCACCTTCCATATGGACTTCTACGACGTGGCGGACCTGCGCCGCATCGTGGAGCGCTCGGCGCGTCTGCTGGCCGTCCCCACCGAAGCCGACGCGGCGGAGGAAATCGCCCGGCGCTCCCGGGGGACGCCCCGGGTGGCGAACCGCCTCCTGCGGCGCGTTCGGGATTTCGCCGAGATCCTCTCCGACGGGGCCGTGACCAAGGCGCTGGCCTCCGACAGCCTGGAGCGCCTGGAGGTGGACCGCTTCGGGCTGGACGACCTGGACCGGCGCATCCTCCTGACGATCCTGGACAAGTACGCCGGGGGACCGGTGGGGCTCAACACCATCGCCGCCTCCCTCGGGGAGGAAAAGGACACCATCGAGGAGATCTACGAGCCCTACCTGCTCCAGATCGGGTTTCTGGACCGGACGCCCCGCGGGCGGACGGTCACCCAGCGGGCCTGCGACCACCTGGGGCGCCCGTGGATCCGGAGCGGCGGCCAGGGAGACCTGTTTCCCCCGTCGCCTTGACAGGGCCGGACCTCGAAACTAGACTGACCGGGAAGCCGAAACGCGCAACGGACAAGGGGGCATCATGAGCCAGGAAGAACTCGTCGCCAAGGTGCTTTCGGACCAGTTCGCCAAAGTGCGGAACAACCTGGACAACCTGAAGAGCATGCTTCAGGACCTGGTGCTCGCGGTGCCCCAGATGCCCGACGCGGAGAAGCTGGCGCGCGCGGTCCTGGCCTCCCTCCCGGAACCCGAAGCCCCCCCCGCCCCCGAGCCGGTCCTCGAGCCGGAACCAGCTCCCGCCGC
>JBFMHB010000020.1 GCA_040752915.1 Acidobacteriota bacterium | reverse complement strand
TGGACATTCTCCTGGTGCTGATCATCATCTTCATGGTGATCACGCCCATCCTCCAGAAGGGCTTCACGACGCAGGTGCCCCCCAAGGCGCCTCCGTCCACCAACCCCAGCCAGAGCAACGCGATCGTCCTTCAAATCGACGCCGGAAGCGGGATGTCCATCAACCGTCAACCCGTCACGCTGCAGGACCTGGGCGAACGGCTCGGCGCCATCTTCGCCACACGCGCGGACAAGGTCCTCTTCGTCGACGTGGACGACAAGGCCCCCTACGAATCCGTGGTGAAGGCCCTGGACATCGCCCGCGGCCCCGGCAAGGTCGAGACCATCGGGTTCGTCTTGAACTGAACCAGCCGCCCGCTTTTCAAGGGGCAGCGGTTCAAGTTGTTTCACTTGTCAGTGGGAGCCTCCCGCAGGAGGCTCCCACTTCCTTTTACAAATGCCCAGTCTGATCAGTAAATTACGAGCGCCCCTCCCCCACGGGGCGAAGGACCGAACTCCACGCTCGCACCCCAGGGGCACGAACGGCTCGGGCAAATTGCACAGTCGTCCACTCCGCCCCGCGGTCCATATGGACCCAGCTTCGCCGCCGTGCCAATATTGGAGGAGCATGGGGGGGGGGTCGGCGCCTTCTCGGCGCACGCAACGGATTGACGCGCAGACACTTACGCCTTCCGAACCAACCCGCGGCTCCGACGGAGCGGGCCCGAAGGGGGGGCGTTCACATGGGAGGGGAAGCCAAGGACACAGGGGAACGCGGAATCGTTTGACGCGGCGAGGTTTCGAAGAAAGGGAGGATCCGCATGAAGATGTTCCTGTACTACTACCTTCCGGTGCTGGCGGCCCTGGCGGCCCTGGTATACGCCTTCATCAAGGCGTCCTGGGTGGCCAAGCAGGATCCGGGCGACGAGCGCATGCAACTCATTTCGAGCTGGATCGCCCAGGGCGCCATGGCATTTCTCAAGCGCGAGTACAAGACGCTGTCGGTGGTCGTCGTGGCCGTGGCCATCCTGCTCGGCGTCTCCAACCACTACGTGGCCGAGGACACCAACGCCTTCATCGCGCTGTCCTTTGTACTGGGCGCCACCTGTTCCGCCCTCGCCGGATACCTGGGCATGAAGACCGCCACCAAGGCCAACGTCCGGACCACGGCCGCCGCGCGCTTCGGTCTCAACAACGCCCTGCAGGTGGCCTTCGCGGGCGGTTCCGTGATGGGCCTCTCCGTTGTGGGACTGGCCATCACGGGCTTCGGCCTCCTCTTCATCCTCTACACCTTCCTGTACCCCGAGTCCCAGACGAGCGAATCGGCCATGATGCTCGTCCTGAACCTCCTCTCCGGCTTCTCCCTGGGCGCCTCCTCCATCGCCCTCTTCGCGCGCGTGGGCGGCGGCATCTACACCAAGGCCGCCGACGTGGGCGCCGACCTGGTGGGCAAAGTCGAGGCCGGAATCCCCGAGGACCATCCCCTGAATCCGGCCACCATCGCCGACAACGTGGGCGACAACGTGGGCGACGTGGCGGGCATGGGCGCGGACCTGTTCGAGTCCTACATCGGGGCCATCGTCTCGGCCATGATCCTCGGCGTGGCGTGGTTCGGCGGGCTCGGCGCGCTCCAGCAGGGCGCCAGCATGAACGCCGTGTATCTCCCGTTGATCGTGGCGGTTATCGGCATCCTTTCCAGCATCATCGGCTTTTTCTTCGTCCGCACGAAAGAGGGCGGGAACCCCCAGACTGGCCTGAACATGGGAACCTTCGGTTCGGGCATCCTCATGGTCATCGCCACGATCCTCGCCATCCGCTGGCTCATCCCCGCCGGCGACGTGCAGGTCATGGACATCATCACCGGCAAGACGGCCACCTACCACTGGTGGGGCGTGGCCTTATCCGTGGTCTCCGGCCTCGTCGCCGGTATCGCCGTCGGCCTCATCACCGAGTACTACACCGCCACCTTCAAGAAGCCCGTCCAGAGCATCGTGGAGGCCTCCAAGACGGGGCCCGCCACCACCGTCATCCAGGGCATCGCGGTGGGCATGAACTCCACCACCCTGCCGATCTTCATGATCAGCGCGGCTATTCTGGTCGCCTACAAGTTCGCCGGACTTTACGGCATCGCCCTCTCGGGCGTGGGCATGCTCAGCACCCTGGCCATCCAGCTCGCCACCGACGCCTACGGACCCATCGCGGACAACGCCGGCGGAGTTGCCGAGATGTCCCGCCTGGGGCGCGACGTGCGCGCCCGGACCGACAAGCTCGACGCCGTCGGCAATACCACCGCGGCCATCGGCAAGGGCTTCGCCATCGGATCCGCGGCCCTGACGGCCTTGGCTCTGACCGCCGCCTACATCACCAAGATGCAGGGAAAGATCGACATGGACGCCGCCAACCCCTACGTCCTCGTCGGCCTGCTGATCGGCTGCATGCTCCCCTTCCGCTTCTCCGCCATGGCCATGGTCGCGGTGGGCAAGGCCGCCCAGGACATGATCCAGGAGGTCCGCCGCCAGTTCCGTGACATTCCCGAACTCCGCCCTGCCCTCATCGCCGCCCAGAAGGCCGAGAGCGAGGAGCGCGAGCCCAATGCGGAGGAGACCAAGATCATCCGCGCCGCGGACGGAAAGGCCCAGTACACGCAGTGCATCGACATCTCCACCGCCGCCGCCATCAAGAAGATGATGGCCCCCGGCATCATGGCGCTCGCCGCCCCCCTGATCGTGGGCCTCATCTCCCCCGACATGCTGGGCGGGTTGCTTGTGGGCGTCACCATCTCGGGCGTCTGCCTGGCCATCTTCCAGGCCAACGCGGGCGGCGCCTGGGACAACTCCAAGAAGCAGGTGAAGGAAGAAGGTCACAAGGTGTATGGAGAGAACTACGACGCCATGCACAAGGCAACGGTGACCGGCGACACCGTCGGGGACCCCTTCAAGGACACCTCCGGTCCTTCGCTGAACATCCTCATCAAGCTCATCAGCGTGGTGGCCATGATCTTGGCCCCCATCTTCTACGCCATCCACTACGGCGGCTGAGTTCATAGCAGGGCAGAAAGAAGGGCGCCGGCCTCACGGCCGGCGCCCTGTTCTTTTGTCCGTAAGGCTGACCCTACTCGGGATGGACCTCGGCCCGCTCCTGGTGGATGAGGTCTTCTTTCCGGCAGAAGCGGTAGGCTTCCAATACGGCATCGAAGGCTCCCTCCACCCGTCCGCGGCCGGCCAGTTCGTAGTCATGAGAGGGCGCATACAGCTCCACCCCCTTGGAGTTGGGGTCCTGTTTCTCCCGAAGGGGCTCCTCCTCCACGAGTCGGCATCCAGCGGGGAGGTTGCGGAAGTAGGCGAGGAAGCGGGCTCCGTGTTCGCGCGAGTAGACCCGCAGGGAGAAGCCGAAGCCAGCCCCGGCGAGGAGCCGCTTGTGACGCAGAACCATGGGGCGGCCCGCCGCCGCCGATTCGCCCAAGGCCTGCGCCACGCCTTCGAGGGACCCTTCGGGCACCGCCACGTGGAGGGTGTCTTGTCCCGGGTTCAGCAGCTCACGGATCTTCTCTCGATAGGGCTCGCAGTCGAACCCTTCCGCCTCCAGGTCCACGATGTTCCCATCCAGGCCCTTGCCGGCGAGGTAGCCCCTGAGAAAGCCAATGTCCCACCCCTTCGGGCCGTCAATCACCAGTTCCCAGTACTTGACTGCCATGGCTGAGCCTCCCGATCAGAAGAAGATGAGCCCGATGCCCACGAACAGCGGGATCAGGACGGGGATGGACCACTTGAACATGTAGCCGAAGAAGGAAGGCATGTCCACACCCGCTTCCTCGGCGATGGAGCGCACCATGAAGTTGGGAGCGTTCCCGATGTAGGTGTTCGCCCCCATGAAGACGGCCCCGGCGGCCACAGCCTTGAGGAACACGGCGTTCTGGGCGATCAGTTGAGGAACGGCCTGGGCCTCGGGCAGCCCCGGGTAGAAGCGCCCCAACTGCATGTTAAAGAAGGTGAGGTAGGTCGGCGCGTTGTCCAGGAAGGACGAGAGGCCGCCCGCCGCCCAGAAGTACTGCCAGGGCTCCTTCACGGACCGGATCAGAAAGGCGAGGTGGCCCTGCTCGCCGGCCTTCAAGATGGCCAGGGCCGGAATGATGGTGGCGAAGATCCCGGCGAAGAGGATGGCCACTTCCCGGATGGGTTCCCACGTGAACCCGTTGTCGTCCCGGAGGGCCTTCGGCGTGGCCCAGAGGGAGAGCCCACCCATGGCCACGATGATGGCGTCCCGCACGAGGTTCTGGATCTCCATGTGGATGCCAAGGAGGGAGAAGGACCCGGGGCGCCAGAAGCCGGAGAGGAGTACTCCCCCCAAGATGCCTCCCAAGAAGAGGAGGTTCACCAGGCCGTCCACCCGAAGGGGGGTCTTCTCTCCATCCGGAACGGCCACGGCCTGTGGATCTTCCTTCTTATAGTAGTGGCGGTCCAGAAGGTAAAAGAGGACCAGCAGGAAGGCGGAGGCCGCGCCCATTACGGGAAGGAGTTTCATCGTCCAGAAGAAGGGCACCCCGTGGAGGAAACCGAGGAAGAGCGGCGGATCCCCCAGAGGCGTCAGGGAGCCGCCGATGTTGGCCACCAGGAAGATGAAAAAGACGATCACGTGGACCTTGTGCCTCCGCGCGGCGTTGGCCCTCAGGAGTGGGCGGATGAGGAGCATGGCCGCACCCGTGGTGCCCGTCCACGAGGCGATCAAGGTCCCGATGGCGAGGAGCGCCGTGTTGATCCCCGGAGTGCCCGCCAGGGTGCCCCGCACCACGATTCCGCCGGAAACGGTGAACAGGCCCCACAGCAGGATGATGAAGGGCACGTAGTCGATCAGGAAAATGTGCAGGGTCTCGTGACCCGCCTCCCCGCGGAAGGCCAGGAGAAACGGGAGAAGAAACAGAAGCCCCCAGGCCAGGGAGACCTTGGGATAATGATGGTGCCAGAAATGGGGAGCCAACAGGGGGAAGAGGGCGATGGAGAGGAGGATCCCAACGAAGGGCAGGACGGACCAGAGCGGTAGCACCTCCCCGATGGGCGGGTGTTCCAGCGCCGCGGGCGCCCCTTCGGAGGCCAGCCACCCCGTGGTGCCGAAGGCCAAGATAGATAGGACCAAGATCAGGAGGAGAACCCGGGATCGGATCCGTTTCCTCCCCTTCCCTTCCAATGACGCACGTTTCCCGCCGACGTCTACCATGCGTTCCTCCAATGCGAGCCGGAGCCCCCCCAAGAAGATGTTTATCATATCACCGCCCGACCTCGGAGTGGGAGCGGCGAGTGGATGTCTATCCCGCGATGGGGCCTCGCGGTGGCGGCTCGACACTCGCCGAACGGTGCATCATGATGCGACGCCCGGCACTGATTCAGGTGGCGAAGCCCTCCGGCCTCGCGGGCCAAGATGCGTTTCTTGAGCCAACCGCGCTGACCGTGGAGGGGGTCAGGAGACCAGGATCCTCCTCCCCTCTCCCTCCCGCCGGGTCCACTTCATTTCGTCGAGGAACTCCAGGAGAGGCATGGCGTACTTGCGGGTGATGCCCAACAGGTCCTTGAAGTCGGGCACCGCGATGAGGGGCGACTTGCCCTTCCCCCACGCGGCCAGGGCCAGACGGAGGGTGTCCAGGGTGGCGGGCGCGATGAAGAAATCTCCCCCGAACCGGCGCAATCGGCCCTCCGCCGCGAGCAGGGGCAAGACCTGCCGTGCGGCCGGCCCGAAGGCCTCCTCCAGTTCCTTGCCCGTCTGGACGGGCGTGCCGGCCTCGGCCAGCCTTTGCAGGATCCCGTCCCATGCGGCCCGCTGGGGCTGCGTTAGGGTCACGCGGTGGCCGGCGGGACGCACCCTGTCCCCGTCCAATTCCACGCGCCCCGCCGCCACCAGGGCCTGAAGGAGCGCTTCGCAGCGGGCCGCACCGAGCATCCGGCTCCACCGGCCCAGGAGTTCTTGGCGTGGGATCGAATCCACGGGCGACTTCCCCGCATGGCGCGCCTTCAGCCAGGCCGCGGCGCGGTCCAACCACCCCGAGGCCTCCCCCGCATCGAGCCACCAGGTCCCTTCTCCCCACCGAACCAGGTTTCCAGCCTTCTCTCCCTCCGACGCAAGGGCTGCCAAACGCCCGGGCGTCACCCCGAGGCGGGCCAAGCCGTCCTTCGGGGGGATCCCGGCGGGACCGGCCTCCACGAGCATGGCCCTCAGGGCATCCTTCCCCAGAAGGGCCTGGCCCACGGCGCGGTCCCGCTCACGCCTCCAGCGAGCACGGCGACGGGCTGGAAGGAGGACTTCGCCGCCGGCCACGGTCCGCGCCGGGGAGGGCAGTCGGAGGATGAACCGGTCCTGGGGCCAGGCGCTCACCTTCTCCGGGCAGCGAATCTGGGCCAGACCCGCCTCCCCGGGCGCCAGGGCCCCGGCATCCGCGAGGTGAACGTGGGCCTCCACCTCCTGGGTGTGGAGGTGGAGGGTGCAGATCGCGCCCGTCTTGAGGGGCCTTTTCGCCGAGGGCAGGACGGTCAGCTGCACGTCCAGGAGGTGTGTGGGCCACACCGTCCCGGGACGGGCCAGAAGATGTCCGCGCCTCAGGTCCGCGTGGTGGATGTCCGAGAGGTTGACCGCCACCCGCTGGCCCGCCCGGGCCGCCTCCACCGGCTTGCCGAAGATCTGGAGCCCGCGAACCCGGCTCTCCCAGCCCTGGGGAAAGACCTCCACCGGGTCCTCCACCTTCAAGGAGCCGTCGATGCAGGTTCCCGTCACCACCGTGCCGAAGCCCTTCACGGGGAAGGTGCGATCCACCGGCAGACGGAAGGGCCGGTCGGCCGGGGGTTCGGGGCACAGGGCGGCCTCCCGGAACAGGGCCTCCCGCAGGGCCTCCAGACCCTCTCCGGAGGCGGCGCTGACGGGAACCACGGGAAGGTGCCCGAGGCCGTGGGCGTCCAGGAATTCGGAGAGCTCCAAGAGGGCCAGTTCGCGGGTTTCCACATCCACGAGGTCTACCTTGTTCAGGGCCACGACCCCGCGGGACACGCCGAGGAGCCCGAGGATCTCAACGTGCTCCACAGTCTGGGGCATGACCGACTCGTCCGCCGCCACCACCAGGAGGCAGAGGTCGATTCCGGTGGCCCCGGCCAGCATGTTCTTGATGAAGCGCTCGTGGCCCGGAAGATCGACGAAGTGGAGGGCCCCCTCCGGGGTTTCGAGGGTGGCGAATCCGATGTCCAGGGTGATGCCGCGCCGCTTCTCCTCCTCCCACCGGTCCGCGTCGATTCCCGTGAGGGCCTTCACCAGAAGGGTCTTCCCGTGGTCGATATGCCCCGCCGTTCCAACCACCACGTCCCTCATGGCGTCGCCTCCCGAGACAGGCCGGCCCGCTCGTCCGAGAACCGATACACGGACAGGGCGGTGTCCCCGTAGCGATAGGTTCTCCCCGCCTCGAAGCCCGCGGGACACGCAGGCAATGACCTGGCGGCGGACTCCACGACCAGGATTCCCGGAGGGACCCAGATCGGGAAGGCGGCCAGCCGGCCGAGAAGGTCCGGCCAGCCCGGATCGGCATAGGGCGGGTCGCAGAAGGCCACGCCCACCGCGGCCCCCTCCTCCGAAAGGACCCGCAGGGCCTTCTCGGAGGACACGGGCAGAACCCGGCACCGGCCGCCGACCCCCAGCCGCTCCACGTTCGACCGGAGGGCCGCCAGCGCCCTCGCGCTTTTTTCCACCAACACGGCGCCCGCGGCCCCCCGGCTCAGGGCTTCGAGGCCCACGGCACCCGTCCCCGCGTACAGGTCCAGAAACACCACGCCCGCCGCACGCGAACCGAGAATGTCGAAGAGGGCTTCGCGGACCTTCTCAGACGTGGGCCTCACGTCCATGCCCCGCGGGACGTCCAGCCTTCGCCCCCTCAGATCCCCGCCGACGATCCTCAAGTTGACTCCCTCCCGGACAGGCCCGTATTATAAGGAAAATCGATCCGTCCTATAAGCAAGGGCGGCCCCTCGTGAAGGAGTGCGTCATGGGAAGCGTGAACAAGGTTATCCTCCTGGGCAACCTGGGCAGGGATCCGGAGCTTCGCTACACCCCCAACGGCACGCCCGTGGCCAATTTCACCCTGGCCACCAACGAGGTGTGGAAGGACAAGGAGGGGCAGAAGCAGGAACACACCGAATGGCACCGGGTCGTGGTCTGGGGAAAGCTCGCCGAAGTGGCCGGCGAATACCTCAAGAAGGGCCGCCAGGTCTATATCGAAGGCGGGATCCGCAGCCGGACCTACAAGGACAAGGACGGCAACGACCGCACGGCCACCGAAATCCGGGCCGACACCCTGGTCATGGTGGGTCGCCCGGAAGGCGGTTCGGGAGAGGGCGGGCGCACCGCCGCCGAAGCCTCCCCCGAGTTCAGCGACGACGACATCCCCTTCTGACGACCGAACCGCCGGTCGCCTTCCGCGCACGGGCCCCATGGACGAGATCGCGACACTCGACGCCGGAGGCGACGAGAACCGAACCTACGTGGTCCTTTCCAGGTCCCGGGGGGTCGCCTGGTGCGTGGACCCCTCCTACGCCGCCTCCGCGGTCCTTTCGCTGTGCCGAAAGGCGGGGTGCCGCCTCACGGATGTTCTGTTGACGCACACCCACGGAGACCACACCGCCACCCTGCCCGAGCTGAGGGCCGCCTCGGATCCGCGCGTTTGGGTTCATTGGACGGAGCGAGCCATCCCCGCCGGATCCTCTCTGATCGAAGCGGACGGGCCCCTCCCCGGCCTTCCCGAAGTCCGGGCCCTCCACTCTCCGGGCCACACGCCAGGCGGGGTGTGTTACCTCTATGACGGGGCGCTCTTCACCGGCGATGTCCTCTTCGTGGACTGGGTGGGCCGCGCCGACCTTCCGGGCGGCGATCCACGGGCCCTGTTCGATAGCCTCGCCCGCCTTCGCTCCCTGCCCTCGGCGCTGGTGATCCACCCCGGCCACCACTATGGGGCCGTGGAGAAGAGGACCCTCGGGGAGGAGGCGATCCTCAACAAATTCCTGGCCTGCGCGGAGTACGAGAGGTTTCTTGAGCTTCTGCCGGAACTGACGTCCTGAGCGGGGCGGCCCCGTCAGGAAGCGGGCCGGATCGTGAAGTGGGAGAGGCGCGGCGTCTCCGCCGCCTCGAAGGAGATCCCGGAGGGGAAGGCGTACCGGTCCCGGTTTTCCTCGATAAACCGGACCACCTCCTGCGATGCCGTCACCACGGCTTTCTTCGGCGCGTGGCGGCCCGAAAGCGTCTCGGCGATCATCTGGGCCGTCCGCCACGGTGCGGGAAGCCGGCCGCGACCCTCACAGCAGGGACAAACGCCCGTCATGACCCGCTCCAAGTTCCTCCGGCTCCGCTTCCTCGTCATTTCCACCAGGCCGAATTCCGAGATGTTGAGGATCCTGGACTTGGCCCGGTCCCGTTCCAGGGCCTCCCTCAGCCGGGCGAAGAGGGCCTCGCGGTGGGCCTTCTTGGTCATGTCGATGAAATCGATGACGAGGATGCCCCCCAGGCCCCGAAGGCGGATCTGCCGGACGATTTCGTCCACCGCCTCCATGTTGATGGCGAAGGCCGTCTCCTCGAGGGAGCGCTTCCCGGTGAAGCGCCCCGAGTTGACGTCGATGGCCACGAGGGCTTCCGTGGACTGGATCACGATGCATCCGCCGGACCTCAGCCACACCCTCGCCCGCAGGGCCTTGTCGATCTCCTCCTGAATCCGGAAGTGCTCGAAGAGGGACCCCGGCTTCCCCGGCCAGAGGTGCACCTTCTCCCGGGGATGGCCCATGGAGGAGAGCAGGTCGCGAGCCTGTTCCGCCGCTTCCGCGTCGTCGGTGAGGACCTCCCCGTCGGCTCTCAACAGAACCTCGCGAATCAGGCGCGCCACCAGGTCGGCCTCCTGGTGGAGGACCGCCGGGGGCTCGGCCCGCTGTCCTCGCAAACGGATGAGGGCCCACTGGTCCAGGAGGCCCTGCATCTCCAGGGCGAGATCCTCCTCCGCCACCCCCTCGGCGGCCGTCCGGATGATGAACCCGCCCGAAACCCGGGCCTTGAGGCGCCGCACGATCTCCTTCAGGCGGGCCCGCTCTCCGCCCGATATTTTCCTGGAAACCCCCACGTGCTCCATGAAGGGCAGGTAGATCACGTAGGACCCGGGAAGGGAAATCTGTGTGGAGAGCCGCGCGCCCTTCGCCCCCATGGGCTCCTTCGTCACCTGCACGAGGATCCCCGACCCTTCCTTCAAGTCGCGGATGGAGGGGTTCCGAAACTTGCCCTCGATTCCATCGGCGTCGGCGAGGTCGGGCAGGGGGCCCATGTCCCCCTCGTAGAGGAAGCCGTCACGGTCCAGCCCCACGTCCACGAAGGCGCTCTCCATGCCAGGCAGGACCCGGCTCACGCGCCCGAGGTAGAGGTTGCCCACCAGGCCGTCCAGGTGTCGGGGCTCCTGCTGGAACTCCACCAGCAAGCCGTCCTCCAGGACGGCCACCTGCGTCTGCCAGGCATCTCGCGTGATCAGGAGCTCCAGCTTCATGGCATCGGGTTGAGGAACCTCAGCCTCCCTGCAAGCTCCTATTGTACCCGCCCGCGGGCCGGAGGGAAACGCCGCCCCCCGGCGGACGCGACGAGGCGGCAGTCCCCGTCCTGGGGGCCGCCGCCTCCACAAAACCCTGGTGCTCGCGCTACTTTTTCTTGGAGGAGCAGGTGCTCCGGCTGGGGCACGCCCCGCAACCCGAGGCGGCCTTCGCTCCGCCTGGAGCGGCGACGACTTCCTTCAGCTTCGATTCGCCCGCGACGGCGTTCACCACCTTGGCGAGGACCTCGGGATTGGTCTTTCCGTGCTCGAAGGTCACGGAGAAAAGCCCCTGGTCCAGATCCGCCTTCGCCTTGACCACGCCCGGCTCCTTGGCGAGGGCCCCCGCCAGGTCCTTGACCACGGTACCCTGGGACAGCTTGGCCACTTCGAAGACCGCCGTCTCCTGACCGGCGGCGGGCGCCGGGTCGGCGGCGAGAACCGCCCCGGCCAACACGGCGGCACACAGGACCAGCACCCACACGCGCAGATTCGACCTCATGTGCAATCTCCCTCTACGGACTACGGTGCCCCGGAGGACGCACTCCCCGTCCCCACTGGAAGGGGCTTCCCGTCTATTTCTATCACGCGAAAGCGCCCGAACCAAATCTCCCCGGTGGCGGGGTCGAACTCGGGGCCCTCGAGGGCCTCCCGAATGGCCTGGGGGCCGGTCACGGATGGGTCGTAGGTCAGGCGGATCTCGTTTCGAGAGGCGAAGGCTTCGGCCCGCCCGAGGCCTTGCAGGCCATCGAGGTGCTCGAAAGCCTTCTCCGCGGTGTCGCGGCACTTCAGGCCTTCCACCCGGAAGGAAGACGTCCTGAGGGCGCTCCCCCCGCCCGCCGCAAAGTCCCTCGTCAGCGTGGGAACGGCGAAGAACCGGGCGGACCCAAGGCCCGCCAGGGCAAAGAGGACCACGAGGGCGGGCACGGCGGCCATGGGGACTCTCACGGCTTGAGCGCCTTCAACCGCAAGGTCAAGGTTTCGCCCGCCGGACAGGCGTCCGCGCAGGCCAGGCAGAGCGTGCATTCACCGGACCTCACCTCCCCCGCCGTGGAAACCAGAATGGCGTGGGGACAGGCCCGGTCGCAGGCCCGGCAGGAGGTGCAGGTCTCGGCGTCGCGCCTCAACCGCAGCCGGCCAACCGCCGAGAAGGGCCACAAGGCCAATCCGAGGGGACACAAGTACCGACACCAGGCCATGGGGACCGCCACCGCCGCCGCGAGGAGGACCGCCACGAGGAGGTAGCTCCACCCGCGCACGTCGTGGCCGTGGAAGCTGAAGAGCACGTAATAGGGGTCGTAGCCGCGGAACACCAGTTCCCCCGTCTTGTACGTGAAATAGAGGACGATGGCCAGGACCGGCAGCCGGAGCCAGCGGAGGACGCGGTCGGCGCTCCGCGGCGGCTCCAGAGCCCGGAGAGGAGCGCCGGACGCCTCCTTGCGGCCCGCTCGGAAGAGTCTCTCGCCGAGGAGGCCCAGCCATTCGGAGACGGTCCCCACGGGGCAGACCCACGCGCAGAAGGCCTTGCGCGCCACGAAGGTGAGCCCCAGAAGGGCCACGAACAAGGCCAGGTTCAGCTCCCCCGCCGCGCAGGTGAAGCGCTGGTTGGTGACGAAGGCGTAGGCCGTTTCGAGTCCGCCGAAGGGGCAGTACTTTTCCACGCTGCCCAGAAGCCACCCCCGGCTGTAGGCAAACCCGGCCCCCGCGGCCGCGGCCACCAGCGCCGCCTGAAAGAGGAACCTCGTCCGTCTCAATCCGGTCTCCCTTGGCCGGGGCCCCGCCCCCGCAAGGGTTTCAGGCTACCAGCCCGGCCCCTCGCTGTCAACGCTCCGCGCGCCCCTTCGACGCGGGTTGGGCGGGGGGCGGGGCGGGCCGGGGGGCGAAACGGAGACCCAACCGAACCAGGGAGAGGCGGTCCCGAAGCGGCTCGGGCGCGACGGCCTCCACCAGGTCCATGAAGCCCCCCTGGAGGAGCCGCACTTCGATGCGGCCCTCCTCCACCTCCAGACCCTGGACGCGGGCCCGAAGATCGAAGGTGCGGGTCTTTCCTTTCCCCTCCCGGGTGACGGGCCACGATTCGGATGCCCGGAAGGCCTCGGCTCTCCGCCGGACCTCGGCCCGCTCCGCCTCGTCCAGGCGGCCGAGCCCCACTTCATAGACCTGGAGGGCGAGTTCCGAGAGCGAAGGCGAGCCCTCCGGAACGGGAAACAGGCGCTCGGCGAGGATGCCGCTGGGGAGGGTGGCGGCGAGGCGCCCCAGGAAGAGCCCCCGGTCCCCCACGTGGGCCGTGAAGTCCATCCACTCCTCCCTCCCCTCCACGCCCAGAGGGAGGGGCGCGCACAACTCGATCTTGGGCATGGGGTGGTACCCCTGCGAATAGGCCAGGGCGGCTCCGGCGCGGCGCAGGGCCCGGACGAGGGCCTCCGTGAGGTCGAGGTGCCCCAGAAAAACGGAGGGCCCCTCCTTCCGGAACCGCAGCCGATGGCGGGCGGGCGCCGGTACCGGAGGACGGGGGACCGAGGCGGCCTCCTTTGGAAGCGCGCGGGCGAAGACGCTCGCGAGGCAGTCCTTGGCGAAGGGGGCGCAGCCGTGGCAGGCCTCGGGGCCGCAGGTCTCGGTGGTTTCCCCCGCCAGGGCTCTCTCCCGCTCCCGCCACAGGAAGGACCGCGTCACCCCGACGTCCACCACCTCCCACGGGAAGCGCTCCTCCCGGCCCCGCTCCCGGTGGAGGTATTCCTCCGGAGTCAGGCCCTTTCGGGAGAAGGCCTCCCTCCAGAGATCGGGCCGGAAGTGCTCGGTCCAGGAGTCGAGGCGGCACCCCAGCCCGGAAGCTTCTTCCAGGACGTCGGCCAGCCGGCGATCCCCGAGGGAGAAGGCCCCCTCCAGGAGGCTTCCCTCCACGTCGTGCCACCGGTATTGCGCGGGGCGGCGAAGGAGGGACTTGAGCCGGGCCTGCTTGTCTCGGAGCGAGTCCGGGCCTTCCATGGGGAACCACTGGAAGGGGGTGAAGGGCTTGGGCACGAAGGAGGAGGTGGAAATCGTCACCACGGGGTTTCGGCAGCCCGCATTCTTGGCCGCCCGGGCCGAAAGATCCGCCAGGCGTGCGATGGCGTCCACGTCTTCGGGCCGCTCCGTGGGGAGTCCGATCATGAAGTAGAGCTTGAGGACGCTCCACCCCGAGGAAAAGACCACCGTCACGGCGTTGACGAGGTCCTCCTCGGAGATCTTCTTGTTGATCACGGCCCTGAGGCGCTCGGTCCCGGCTTCGGGGGCGATGGTGAAGCCCGACTTCCGCCCCGCCGAGAGCGCCCCCACCAGTTCCCGCGTGAGACTGCTCACGCGCAGGCTGGGCATGGCGACGCCCACGCCCCGGTCGGCGGCCTCGGCGGCGATGGCTCGGGCCAGGCGCTCGATCCCCGCGTACTCCCCCGCGTTCAGGCTCAACAGCGTCACCTCGTTGAAGCCCGTGGATTCGAGCCCTCGCGCCACCGCGGCGCGAACCGCCCCGGCGTCCCGGTCCCGCTGGGGACGGTAGATGTACCCCGCCTGACAGAAGCGGCACCCGACGGCGCATCCCCTGGAAAGCTCCAGGCTGTACCGGTCGTGGACCACTTCGTGGTGGGGAACGATGACCTTGGAGGGGAAGGGGAAGGCGTCGATGTCCCTCAGGAGTCGGCGGCGGACGGGGAAGGGGGCTCCCTCCTCCGCCGGACCCGTCACCACCTCCATTCCCGTAGCCGGGTCGCGTTCCGTGCGGTAGAGCGCGGGAACGTACGTCCCCTCCACGGAGGCCAGGGCGCGCCACACGTCGCGGCGGGGACGTCCGCGGGTAGCCCGGACCGCCTCGCACAGGTCGAGGATCCCCTCCTCGCCGTCCCCCACGAAGAACCCGTCGAAAAAGGGGGCCAGAGGTTCCGGATTCACGGCGCAGGGTCCGCCGGCCACCACCACGGGATCTTCGGGGCCACGGTCGGCCGCCCTCAGGGGCACCCCCCCCAGGCGGAGCATGTGGAGGATGTTCGTGTACGTCAACTCGAACTGCAGCGTGAACCCGACCAGGTCGAAGGCTTTCAGCGGCCGGCCCGATTCGAGCCCGTAGAGGGGCAGACCGCGAGCCTCGAGGGCCTCCTGCATGTCGGGCATGGGCATGAAGACGCGCTCGGCCCAGACGTCCTCCCGCTCGTTCAGCACCCCGTAGAGGATCTTGAGGCCCAGGGTGCTCATGGCGATCTCGTAGACGTCCGGAAAGGCGAGCGCCACATGGAGCAGGCCTTCCCGCTCCGCCTTGACCGCCTGATTCACCTCGCCGCCCGTGTAGCGCGTGGGCTTGGCCACGGACCTCAAGAACCCCAGATCCACGATCCGTCCTTCCTTTCTTCCCGGACCTTCGGGCCCGGAAACAGCGCCCCAACATAGCACATTTTGCCCCACGCCCCGGCCCCGGAGGCGGAAAACCCTGGCGCGGTCCGCCGACTGGAGTAGAATGAGCGCCGAGGAGGGCACGGGGATGACCGCCCGGAAAGACAAGAAGCGCGCCTACCACAAGGAAACCCGCCTCATTCACGGGGATTTCCACTCGCCCCACTGGGACTACCGCGACCACATCGTCCCGCCCATTTCGGCCTCGGCCGCCTACCGGCTCGAGAGCGCCGAGCGCGGCGCCCAAGGGTTTCAGGCCTTCGCCAACCCGGAACTCAACCGCCACACCCAGCCGCCGATTTACATCTACGACCGCCTCGACGAACCCAGCCGCTCCATGCTCGAGGACAACCTGGCGGCCGCGGAGGAGGGGGAGTGCGCCGTCTGCTTCGCCACCGGGATGGGGGCCATCACGGCCAGTCTGGGCGTGCTCGCCAAGGCCGGCGACACGATCCTCGCCCACCGGACCATGTACGGTTGCACCTACTCCCTCATGGCCAACTGGCTTCCCCGCTTCGGCATCACCGCCAAATTCGTGGACATGAAGGACGTGGCGGCCCTCGAGCGCATGCTGACCGAGGACGTGGTCGCCGTCTATTTCGAGACCCCCAGCAACCCCATCCTCGAGATCGTGGACCTGGCCTCGATCCGCCAGGCCGTGGACCGGGCCAACGCCGCGAGAAACCCGAAGAAGCGGAAGATCTTCATCGTGGTGGACAACACCTTCGCCACGGCCTTCTGCCAGCGCCCCATCACTCTTGGCGCCGACGTCGTGGTGGCCTCCCTGACCAAGAACGTGGGCGGCTTCGGAACGGACATGGGCGGCGTCTGGGTCGGCCCCCGCCTGCTCGAGCCCGACGTTCTCCTTTTCCGCAAGGACTTCGGCGCGCCCCTCGCCCCCAAGGACGCCTGGCCGCCCCTCGTGTACGGGCTTCCGACCCTCGCCCTGAGGTCCCGCCAGCAGATCGAGACGGCCACCAAGGTGGCCCGCTACCTCGAAGGCCACCCGGCGGTCGCGAAGGTGCTCTATCCCGGTCTGCCGACGCACCCCCAGCACACCCTGGCCCGCAAGCAGATGCTCGACCCCGATGGGAACTTCGCCCCGGGCATCATGATCTACTTCATCCTCAAGGGGACCCCCGAGCAGGCCCGGGAAGCCGGCCGGAAGATGATGGACCACCTGGCCGATCACGCTCTCTCCGTGACCCTGGCGGTCTCCCTGGGACAGATCCGGACCCTCATCGAACACCCCGCCTCCATGACCCACGCTCCCCTTCCCGTGGAGGCGCAAGTGGCCGCGGGCCTGGACCCGGGAGGGATCCGCATCAGCATCGGCATCGAGCGCGCCGACGACATCATGGCCGACCTCGAGGAGGCCCTCTCGGTCCTTTAGCAGGCTCTTGCGAAACCCCTTGTGGGCCGCAAGGGCCTTTCCGCCGCCCGCTGGACAACTCCCGCCGGGCGCGAGTCCCCTCACGGCCCACCAGGCCGCGGTTCCAGGCCCTGCCCCGGCACGTCCTGCGGTCGCCCCGCCCTCGAGACCCGTTTCGACCCGGCCCTTCGCGGCGGATCCTCGCGTCTTGACCCTTTCTTGATGCGCGCGGCCCCCTTCTTTGCACCTCCTTGACGCATCCGGCCCCATGATCTGAGCGGATGCAAGGAGGAGAGCCCCGTGGACGCCGCGCTGATCGCCTTGAGCCTCGCCATTTTCTGCTTTTTCTGGTCCCTCATAGACCGGCTGGACAGACTGTAGGTCGAATCCATGGCAACCATAAAGACCATCGTTTCGTCCCTGATCGGCCTGCTGATCATCTACTCCCTGTACAGATGGGGAAAGAGGGGCTGGGAGGAATGGTCCCGCGAAGATCCCGGAGACAGGTGGGGTGACCTATGAATGGAATGCACGTCCTGGGAGCGGCGGCCGCTGCCGCTCTGCTCCTCTACCTCCTCTTCGCGCTGCTCAAGCCCGAGAAGCTCCAATGACCTCCTCAGGCCTGCTCCAGATTGCGCTCCTCATCGGCCTCCTCGTCGCCCTCGCAAAACCCTTTGGCGCCTACATGGCCCGAGTGTTCGAGGGGGGGCGCCCCGGCCCGGGCGGGTTGTTCGGACCCGTGGAGCGACTCCTCTACAGGGTCTGCCAAATCGACGCCAGGAGCGAAATGGGATGGAAAGACTATACGAAAAGCATGCTCCTCCTCCACCTCGTGGGCTTGCTGGCGCTCTACGGGCTCCAAAGGGCTCAGGCCTGGCTTCCCCTGAACCCGCTCCACCTGGGACCCGTTCCCCCGCAACTGGCCTTCAACACGGCCGTGAGTTTCGTTACGAACACGAACTGGCAGAACTACGCCGGAGAGCGCACGCTGAGCCACCTATCCCAGATGGCCGGTTTGACGGCCCAGAATTTTCTTTCGGCCGCTTCCGGAATGGCGGTCTTGGCGGCGCTCGTCCGCGGCATCGCGAGGCGGCACTCGGACACCATCGGCAATTTCTGGGTCGACGTCGTGAGAACCGTGCTCTATGTCCTCCTCCCGCTGTCCCTCGTCCTGGCGCCGGCGCTGGTTTCTCAGGGCGTCGTGCAGACCCTCCGCGGATCCGTCGTCCTCACTCCGCTCGAGGCCGCGGTGCCGACGAGCGGGGCGAACAACCCGGTTGACCCGCATCCCCCCGGATCGGAGCCGGGGTCCCAATCCCCGGAGATCGGGAAGGTGGTCCCACTCGGGCCCGTGGCTTCCCAGGTCGCCATCAAGAACCTCGGAACCAACGGCGGGGGGTTCTTCAACGCCAATGCGGCCCACCCCTTCGAGAACCCTACGCCGCTCTCCAACTTCCTGCAGATGCTGGCCATGGGGATCCTCGGGGCGGGACTCTGCCTGACCTTCGGGATCCAGGTTGGCGATCGACGCCAGGGATGGGCCGTCTTGACCGCCATGCTCGTCCTCCTCGTCCTCCCCATGCTCTTCTGTGTTCACCAGGAGCAGTCTGGGAATCCCCTCCTGATGCGGCTCGGGGCAGAGGCGGGCGCCGTCCCCATCTTGCCGGGCGAGAACATGGAGGGGAAGGAGGTCCGCTTCGGAGCATCCGGATCGGCCGCGTGGGCCTCCCTCACCACGGCCACTTCGTGCGGCGCCGTGAATTCCATGCACGATTCGTTCACGCCGCTTGGAGGCCTCGCTCCCCTGTTCCTCATGCAACTGGGCGAGGTGGCTCTGGGGGGAGTGGGTTCAGGGCTTTACGGCATGCTTCTCTACATCGTGGTAGCCGTCTTCGCCGCGGGCCTCCTGGTCGGGCGTTCCCCAGAGTACCTGGGCAAGAAGATCGAACCGTACGACATGAAGATGGCCTCTTTGGGAATCCTGGCCATGCCGCTCGTTGTGCTCATCGGGACGGCCGTGGCGAGCGTCACCGAGGCCGGGGCGGCGGGTCCATCGAATCCGGGCATCCATGGCTTCAGCGAGATCCTGTACGCCTTCTCCTCCTGCGGAAACAACAACGGCAGCGCCTTCGCGGGCCTGAACGGGGACACCCCCTTCTACAACCTGGCCCTCGCTCTGGCCATGCTTGCGGGTCGATTCCTCGTCATGATCCCGGTGCTCGCCCTCGCGGGCTCCCTGGCACGCAAGAAGGTCACGCCCGCAGGCCCGGGGACCCTTCCCACGGATTCACCGCTGTTCATCGCTTGGCTTCTCGCCGTCGTGGTCATCGTGGGCGGGCTCACGTTCTTTCCGGCTTTGGCCTTGGGGCCCATTGCGGAATACGTGACCCACTTCAAGTGATCGCGAGAGAGAAAGGACGCCGATGAGCCACTCCCGACGTCAAGCTCCCCTGTTCGATCCCCCCCTCCTCCGGCGGGCGCTGCTCGACTCGCTCCTGAAGCTGTCTCCGGGCCGAATGGCAAGGAACCCGGTGATGTTCGTGGTGGAAGCGGGGGCCGCCTTCGCCACACTGCTGGTGGTGCAGGCTGTGAGGGAACCCGGGGAAGCCACCCTGTCCTACGTTCTGGCCGTGGCCCTGGGCCTTTGGTTCACCGTCCTCTTCGCCAATTTCGCGGAAGGCCTGGCGGAAGGGCGGGGAAAGGCCCGAGCGGCCGCCCTCAGAAGATCGCGACGCCAGGTCCCTGCAAAGGTCCTGGCCGATGCGCGAAAAGGATCCCCGTACACGCTCACCACGTCCTCCAAACTCAAGAAGGGCGAGGCTTTTCTGGTTGAGGCGGGAGACGAGATCCCCTGCGACGGCCAGGTCGTCGAGGGAGTCGCCTCCGTGAACGAGGCGGTCATCACCGGCGAGAGCGCTCCCGTCATCCGCGAGGCCGGTGGCGACCGGGACGCGGTGACGGGCGGAACCCTAGTCCTTTCGGACTGGCTCGTCGTCCGGGTCACGGCGGACCCCGGGCAGACGTTTCTGGACAGGATGATCTCCCTCGTGGAGGGAGCCCGGCGTCAGAAGACACCCACGGAGATTGCCCTGGACATTCTCCTGGCCGCCATGAGCATCATCTTCCTGCTGGTCACCGTCACGCTCCTTCCCTTTTCCCTGTACGCCGCGCACTCGGCCGGGGCCGGAGCGGCGGTCCCGTTGGCCACCCTTCTCGCCCTCCTCGTGTGCCTCCTCCCGACGACCATCGGCGGACTTCTCTCGGCCATCGGCATCGCCGGAATGGACCGACTCATCCAAGCCAACGTGATCGCCCTTTCGGGAAGATCCGTCGAGGCCGCCGGGGACGTGGACGTCCTGCTCCTTGACAAGACCGGCACGATCACCCTCGGGAACCGGGAGGCCGTGGACCTCGTCCCCGCCGCCGGTGTTTCCGTGGCGGCCCTGGCCGACGCGGCCCAACTCGCCTCCCTCGCCGACGAGACCCCCGAAGGCCGAAGCATCGTCGTGTTGGCGAAGGAGCGGTTCGGCCTGCGTGGAAGAGACCTGCGCGCCCTGGGCGCCACTTTCATCCCCTTCAGCGCCCACACCCGCATGAGCGGGGTCGACCTGGACGGAAGGCAGATCCGCAAGGGGGCGGCGGACGCCGTGGAATCCCACGTGGTGGCGCTGGGCGGGGCGATGCCAGAGGATGTGCGGAGAGCCGTGGATCGTGTGGCCCGGGAAGGCGGAACTCCCCTCGTGGTCTCGGACGGGCCGACGGTGCTGGGCGTCGTTCAGCTGAAGGACATCGTCAAGGGCGGGATCCGGGAGCGATTCATGGAGTTCCGGCGCATCGGAATCCACACGGTGATGATCACGGGGGACAATCCTCTGACCGCGGCCGCCATCGCCGCCGAGGCCGGAGTGGACGACTTCCTCCCCGAAGCGACGCCGGAGACCAAGCTCTCCCTCATCCGGGATCTCCAATCCAAGGGCCACATGGTGGCCATGACCGGAGACGGTACGAACGACGCCCCGGCGCTGGCCCAGGCGGACGTGGCCGTGGCCATGAACTCGGGAACCCAGGCCGCCAAGGAGGCGGGAAACATGGTGGACCTGGATTCAAACCCTACCAAGCTCCTGGAAATCGTGTCCATCGGCAAGCAACTCTTGATGACCCGCGGGGCGCTCACCACCTTCTCCATCGCGAACGACCTCGCGAAGTACTTCGCCATCCTTCCCGCGGCCTTCGCCGCGACGTATCCAGGGCTTTCCGTCCTGAACATCATGCACCTGGCCACCCCCCGGAGCGCCGTGCTCTCGGCGGTGATCTTCAACGCCCTGATCATCGTGGCTCTCATCCCCCTGTCCTTGAGGGGGGTGCCCTACCGGCCGTCCACCGCCAAAGCACTCCTTGCGCGCAACCTCCTCCGATACGGAGTAGGCGGTTTGGTCCTTCCCTTTCCCTGCATCAAGCTCATCGACATGGCCCTCGCGGCCCTCCACCTGGCGTGAGGCGGCGAATGAACCGGAATGTGTTGTCTGCGGTGCTGACCGTCGGAGTTCTGACCCTCCTCACGGGAGTGGCCTACCCCCTGGCTGTAACGGGCCTGGCGGCCCTATTCTGCCCTGGCAGGGCTTCGGGGAGCCTCGTCTTCCGCGGGGGCCGCGCGGTCGGTTCGGCCCTGCTCGGACAGGATTTTTCGGACCCCGCGCACTTCTGGGGACGCGGCTCGGCGACCCGGCCCTTTCCGTGCAATCCCTCCCTCTCGACGGGTTCGAACCTCGGACCGGCGAACCCCGCCCTCCTGGAAGCCGTAGAAAGGCGACTCCATACCCTTCGGTCGGCCGACCCGGAGAACGCCTCGCCGGTCCCCGTGGACCTGGTCACGGCGTCGGCGAGCGGGCTCGATCCTCACATCAGCCCCGACGCCGCCTTCTACCAGGTCCGCCGGGTGGCGAAGGCCCGGGGAGCATCCGAGGAAGCGCTCCGCGCGCTGGTGGAGGCGCACATGGAGGGTCGGACCTGGGGCATTTTGGGGGAGCCCCGGGTGAACGTGATGGAGTTGAACCTGGCCCTGGACGAGCGATATCCCGGAGGGGCTCCGCCCCCACGTGGCATAATGGAGCCGTGATCGCCGGAAACGCGGAGGGAGCATGAACGACCGGCCCGACCCGGACGAACTCCTGGAACGGATCCAGTCCGACGAGGTCCGCTCCCGCTGCGGGCGCCTGAAGATCTTCTTCGGGTACGCCCCGGGAGTGGGTAAGACCTACGCCATGCTGGAAGCGGCCCGGGCCCGGCGGTCCGAAGGCGTAGATGTGGTCGCGGGGTGGGTAGAAACCCACGGGCGCAGAGAAACGGAGGCCCTTCTCGAGGGACTCGAGCGGCTCCCCCCAAGGGTCCTCAGCTACAAGGGCCGTGAACTGGAGGAGTTCGACCTGGAAGCCGCCCTGGACCGAAGGCCGGCGCTGATCCTGTTGGACGAGCTGGCCCACACCAACGCCCCCGGATCTCGCCACGCGAAGAGGTGGCAGGACGCCCGGGAACTGCTTTCCGCCGGTATCGGCGTCTACACGACGCTGAATGTTCAGCACCTCGAGAGTCTTCACGGGGTCGTGGCCCAGGTCACGGGAGTCTCCATCTCGGAGCGCGTTCCCGATACCGCGTTCGAGGAGGCCGACGAAGTCGAACTCGTGGACCTTACGGCGGACGATCTGATCCTCCGCCTGAAGGAGGGGAAGGTCTACTTTCCCCATTTGGCGGAACGGGCCCTGGAGAATTTCTTCCGGCCGGGCAACCTCATCGCCCTGAGGGAGATGGCCCTCCGAAAGACGGCGGACCGGGTGGACGTGCAGATGGAGCGCTACCGCAAGGACCACGCCGTCAGCGAGCCCTGGCCGGCCAAAGAGCGGATCCTGGTCTGCCTGGGGGCGAGCCCCTACGGTCAGCATCTGGTGAGATCGGCCCGGTCCCTGGCGGCGCGCCTCCGGGCGGATTGGATCGGCCTTTACGTGGAAACCCCTTCCCACGACCGGATGCTCCCGGCGGACCGGGAGCAGCTCCAGCGAACCCTCAGGCTGGTAGAGCAGCTCGGCGGAAAGGCCGTTACCCTTCCGGCTGAGAATACGGTCGAGGAGATCCTGTCCTTCGCCCGGTCCAGAAACGTCACCAAGATCCTTCTGGGAAAACCTCCGCGCGCCGGCTGGTGGAGGTTCTCCCGCGACAGGCTCGTGGACGACCTCATCCGGGGGAGCGAGGGCATGGACGTCTACATCATGGGAGGAACGGCCCACGAGCGGCTGGAAAGGCTACGTCGTTTCCGGCGTCCCGAGCGGCAGACCTGGAGACCCTACCTCAAGGCATCCGCCGTGGTTGCCCTCTCCGCCGTCGCCTCGGGCCTCCTCTCCCCGTTTGTGGAACCCACGAACCTCGCCATGGTCTTCCTGCTCGGCGTAATCCTCGTGGCCACGAGGCTTGGGGTGGGTCCTTCCGTCCTGGCCTCCGTACTGAGCGTGGCCCTTTTCGACTTTGTCTTCGTCCCTCCCCACCTGACGTTCCGTGTGAGCGATTCGCAGTACCTCATCACCTTCGCAGTCATGCTCGTGGTGGCCCTTCTTACCAGCAACCTGGCCGCCAGGGTCCGCCGTGAGGCGAGGAGGGCACGGGAGGCCCAACAGCGATCGGAGGCCATGGCCGAACTCACGATAGACCTGGCCCGGGCGAGAGACGCCAGGGCCGTGGCCGAAGTCGCCGTCCGGCACCTCTCGGACCGCTATGGCCTTCCCTCCGCCGTCTTCCTGCCGGGATCCGACCCTCCGCTCGAGACCGTCTCTTCCGACGAGGCGTCCTTCGCCTATCGGGCCAGCGAGCTGGCGGTAGCGAAATGGGTCCTCCAGCGAGGGCTCCCCGCCGGACAGGACACCGACACCCTTCCGGGAAGCGAGGCGCTTTACCTCCCGCTGAAGGCCTCCGGCGAGGTGTTGGGTGTCTTGGCAGCCAGATTGCCCCAGGACCGGGGCGAGGAACCCACAGAAATCCGTCACCGTCTCGAAGCCGCCGCGAATCAGGCGGCCCTCTCGCTCGAGAGGGCCCTTCTGGCGGAACGGGCCCGGAAGTCCCAAATGGACGCAGAGTCGGAGCGCCTTCGCAGCGACCTGCTCAGCTCGCTCTCCCACGACTTCCGGACCCCGCTGGCCTCCATCGTCGGAGCCTCCAGTTCCATCGCCGACGGGAACCTGGATCCAGAAGAGGTCCGGGAGCTGGCCCAGTCGGTCTATGACGAGTCCCTCCGCCTCAGCCGCTTCGTCGCCAATCTGCTGGACATGACACGCCTCCAAGCTGGATCCATGTCGCTGAACCGGGAACCTCAGCCCGTGGAGGAAGTGGTCGGGGCCGCGCTGGACCGGGTCAGGACCCGTCTGGAGGGAAGGGAGATCAAGCTGGATCTCCCTGAATCTCTGCCCATGGTTTCCATCGACGCCCGGCTCGTGGAGCACCTTTTCATCAACCTCCTTGAAAACGTGGTTCGGCACGCCCCGAGCGGTCCGGTGGAAATCCGGGCGACAGCCTCGGAAGGATGGGTGACCGTCACCGTGGCGGACCGGGGACCGGGGCTTCCCACGGGCGAGGAGTCTCACGTTTTCGAGAAGTTCTTCCGGGCCTCCGGGCACGCGGAGGGCGCGGGGCTCGGCCTCGCCATCTGCCGGGCTGTGGCCGAGGCGCACGGGGGAACGATCCGGGGCATCAACCGGCCCGGAGGCGGTGCGGCTTTCGTCGTCACCCTTCCCGTGGCGGGGCCGCCGGAACTCCTTCTCGGGCATCCGGGAGCCCCCCCATGAGCCCGGCCCTCCCTCTCGTCCTTCTGATCGAAGATGAGCCCGGGATAAGGCGGTTCCTCCGCGTCACCCTGTCAAGCAGCGGGTTTCGAGTGGTGGAGGCCGCCTGCGCGGAGGACGGGCTGAAAAAGGCCGCGGCGGAACGTCCGGACGTCGTGGTCCTCGATCTCGGACTTCCCGACCGGGACGGCATGGAGGTCATCCGGGACCTTCGGGAGTGGACGGCCGTTCCCATCCTGGTCCTCACCGCACGCGAATCGGAACGGGCCAAGGTGGAGGCGCTGGACGCGGGGGCCGACGATTATCTGACCAAACCCTTCGGGGCCCCCGAACTCCTGGCGCGCCTTCGGGTGGCCCTCCGGCACGCTTTACGCGCGAGCGGACCACAGGAGCCGGTCTTCACGACGGGAGATCTGCGCATCGACCTTGGAGCGAGGGTCGTCACCGTGGCGGGCCGGGAAGTCCATCTCACGCCCATCGAGTTCCGGCTCCTCGTCACCCTGGCGAAGCATGCGGGAAAAGTCCTTACCCACCGTCAGCTCCTGAATGCCGGATGGGGGCCGGAATACGACTTCCAGGCCCATTACCTCCGGGTCTACATGGCCCAGCTTCGCCGCAAGATCGAAGCCACCCCCGCCAATCCCCGATACCTGCGCACCGAACCCGGCGTGGGATACAGGCTCGTTTTCGAGGGCTGACGGGCCCGAAGGGCGACGCTTTGGGTTCGCCTCTGTGAAACGGGAACCCCCGCCGTTCGTTTTGGACAGGCGTGGGCTCAAACCCATATAATGGGCCTATGAATACTGCGTGGACTTTCGATCCAGCCGCGGGACGCTGGCAATCGCGCACCGTCGACCCGGCCCTTCGCGGCGCACTGGAGGTGGCGGGTTTGCACGGCGACACCGCGGTCTTCCCCCCGCTGTGGGACCACCACGGGCATCTTTTATGGCTGGGATCCCTCCTGGAGCAGACCGACCTGCGCGGCAGCGCCTCCGCCTTGGAGGCCGTGGAGCGGCTGGCGTCGGCCGCGGCGGAAATCGCCCCCGGCTCGTGGGTCCGGGGCTTCGGCTGGGACCAGAATCTCTGGGGCGGCGAGTTCCCGGACCGGGACCTCCTGGACCGTCGCCTGCCCGGCGTTCCGGTCCTCGCGAACCGGGTCGACGGCCACGCCGGGTGGGCGAGCACGGAGGCCCTGCGGAGGGCCGGGATCTCCGAGGACGCGGAGGATCCTGCAGGTGGAAGGTTCCTTCGCCGGGAAGGCCGCCTCACGGGGATCCTCCTGGACCGGGCCATGGAACCGGTGGAGGAAGCCGCCCGGGAGACGGGACGGGAGGTTCTCGAACGGCGTTTTCTCTCCGCCTGCAACCACCTGCGGTCCCTGGGCCTTTGCGGCGCCACCGACATGGGGCTGGAGCCCGAACACGCACAGATTCTCTCGGACCTGGACCGGTCGGGCCGCCTCCCCATCGCGGTGGTGGGATACCTCTGGGCCCGGGACGGCCGCCTTCCCTCCGCGGACCTGCCACCGGGCAAGGCGTTCCGGCTCGCGGGCCGGAAGTTCTTCACCGACGGCGCCCTCGGCAGCCGCGGGGCGGCCCTCTTCGAAGACTACTCGGATGCTCCGGGGGAGAGGGGCCATCTCCTCTGGGAGACGGGGGACCTCGGGGAGGCCCTCCGAAGGACCGCCGCCGACGGCATGGAGGCGGCCGTCCACGCCATCGGCGACCGGGCGCTGGACCAGGTCCTCGCGGCCGCGGAGGCGGCCCGGATGGGCCCCCTTCTGCGGGTCGAACACGCCCAGGTGGCCCCGGCCCGGTCCGTCCAGCGGATGGCGCGGCTGGGCCTGCGCGCGTCTCTTCAGCCCTGCCACCGGCTCTCGGACGCGGATTGGGCGCCGGCCCGCCTCGGCTCTCGCTCGGACGACGCCTACGCCCTGGCCCGGTTCCTTCGGGCCGGGATCCCCCTCCACCTCGGAACGGACTTTCCCATCGAGGAGCCCGACCCGGCGCGCACGCTCCTTGCGGCGCTCACCCACCGGGAAGGCGAGGCCCTCACCTGGAGCGAGGCCCTGTGGGCCTGCCGCCCCCCGGAAGGTCATGGCGGCTCGGGGCCCCTCCCCGCGGCGGCCCTCCCGACGGGAACGGATCCCCACGACCCCTCCTGGCTGCGGGGAGCCCGCTTCGCGGCCTTTCCGCGGGATGCGTCCCCATGAGCCCCCTCCCGGACGAGGACCTGCGCCGTTTGAGGGCATGGATCACACGCTCCTGGGGCCTGGCGGCCGGGGAGTACCGCGCCTCCTTCCTGGAGCGCCGGCTCGCTCCCAGGCTCCGGGCCACGGGGATCTCCTCCTTGCAGGCATACCTCGCCCACGCCGACGCCCACCCCGCCGAAGCCCGAGCCTTCCTCGGCAAGCTCCTGGTGCCGACCACGGAGTTCTTTCGCAATCCCGAGGTCTTCGACCGCCTCCAGTCGCTCCTTGCCGTCCGGGCTGGGCGCCCCGGATGGGAGACCCTCCGTCTCCTGAGCGCGCCCAGTTCCACGGGCGAAGAGACGTACAGCCTGGCGGCCCTCATGGAGGAGCGGGGCATTCGAGGCAGGATCCTCGCCGCCGACCGCTCGCGCGCCTCCCTGCGGACCCTGAGCCGGGGGGAGTATCCTCTCAGGACCCTCCGAACGTTGAACAGAGAGAGGTTCTCGCGCTATTTTAGGGCGGAGGAAGACGCGGTCTCGGTGGCGCCGGCCCTTCGGCGCAGGGTCGTGGCCGTCTGCGCCGACTTGACCCAGGGCCTTCCGGGCAGGGGGTTTCACGCGGTGGTCATGCGGAACCTGTTCATTTACCTGACGGAAGAGGCCCAGGCCCGCCTCCTGCGGGAGGTCCACGGGGCCCTCGTCCCGGGGGGCCTGCTCGTGCTGGGTAGGGTGGAGGCGCCCGCGCGCGCCTGTTCGGGTATGTTCGCCGTTCTGGACCGGGAGGCCCGTATTTACGAAAGGGCGGGGAGAGCCGAATGAAGCTGAAAATCGGTCTGGCCTTCATCATCATCGTGTTCGTTCCGCTGGTCTTCGGCATCTTCCTCGACACCATGACGGCCGTCGGCCAGTGGCAGGGCATGTGGCTCAAGATCTTCGCGGGCATTCTCGTGGCGGCCTTCTCCGCGCTGGTCGTGACGCGGTTCTTGACGCGCCGCCTGACGGACCTGGCCGAGGTGAGCCAGCGCCTGGCCGAGGGCGACCTCTCCCAGCAGGTCGCCTTCGAGGGTTCCGACGAGGTCGGGCTCCTGGCCCGGTCCCTCAAGACCGTCGTGACGAACCTCCGGGAGATCGTGCGGCAGGTCCAGGACAGCACGGCGCTCATGTACGACGCCGTTCAGAATCTCACCGTCTCCACGACCGAGGTCACGGCCTCCACGGCGGAGGTGGCGGGGAACATCCAGAACATCGCCAAGGGCGCCGAGACCCAGGTGGCCTCGGTGGAGCGCGCGGCGGAGGCCACCCAGCGTGTGGCCTCCTCGGCCCAGGCCATCGCGGAGAAGAGCCGCGCCGCCGAGGAGAGAGCCGTCACCTCCGCGGGCCGGGCCGCGGAAGGAGCGTCCGCGGCGGAAGAGGCCAACCACGCCATGGGCGACCTGCTCGTCCACGTGGAGAACTCGGGGGGCCAGGTCCGGACCTTCCAGCAGCACTCCATGGAAATCCAGAGTCTCGTGGAAGGGATCTCCACCCTGAGCCACCAGACCCACATCCTGGCCCTCAACGCCGCCATCGAGGCGGCTCGGGCCGGCGAAGCCGGCCGCGGTTTCGCGGTAGTGGCCGAGGAGGTGAGGCGCCTGGCGGAAAGCACGCGGGACCTGGCCGCCCAGATCGCCCGCCTGTCCCAGGACATCACGGGCAGGACCCAGGACGTCGTGCGGAGGATGGAGCAGATGCAGGAAACGTCCCTCCTGGCCCAGCGGCGGACCGGGGCCGTCGCCGAGTCCCTGGCGCGCATCACGGCCGAGGCCGCGGAGACCCGCGAGGCCGTCCGGGGCATCACCCTCGAGGCGGCGGAACAGGCCCGGGGGGCCGCATCCTTGAACACGGCCATGGAGGAGATCCAGGCCGTGGCGACGGACAACGCCGCGGGCACGCAGGAAGTCTCGGCGGCCACCGAGGAGACCACCGCCAGCATGGAGGAGATCAACCAGCAGGCGAAGGCGCTCCTGAACGAATCCAACCGCCTCCGATCCCTGGTGGAGCGGTTTCGGCTATAATCGGCACCGGGGCGGTCGATCCTGGAGGGTGATTTGGAGAGACTCATCGTGGCGCGCATCGGCCGTCGGTACGCGGGGTGGCTCACGGGCCACCTCTCCGACGTTCGCCCGATGCCGCCCGTCGCGCCCCTCCCCGAGCCCTATCCCCTCCTTCTCGGCACCGCCTTCTTGAGCGGGCGGCTGGTGACGGTGGTCGACACTTTCCCCCTCATGGGGGAACCGCCCGAAACCCCGGAGAACGGCCTCCTGCTCCGGCTCGCGCCCCCGCACGATCATATCGGGTTCCCACTTCCCGCCATCCAGTCCGTCCTGGACTATTCGGATCTCAGACTCCGGGAGGAGAGCGCCGAGGGGATCTGGGCGGGGCTGTATCCGTGGGAGGACGCATGGGTGAACGTGGTGAACCCTCCTGCCGTGGCCCGGGAACTGGCCCGATCCATGGCTTCCGCCATCCATCCTCACGTGCCGGGGAGAGACCATGCCTCATAGGGTCCTGATCGTCGACGACGCCATGTTCATGCGGGCCATGATCCGGGACATCCTGGTGAACTCCAACCGATACGAGGTCGTCGGGGAGGCTGCCAACGGGCAGGAGTGCGTCGAACTCTACGGAAAACTCCGGCCCGACCTGGTAACCATGGACATCGTCATGCCGCTGATGGACGGAATCGAGGCCACGCGGGAGATCCTGAAGGCGGACTCCCGGGCCCGGGTGGTCATGTGCTCGGCCCTGGGACAGGAGGCGCTGGTCATCGAGTCCATCGCGGCCGGCGCCAAGGACTTCATCGTCAAGCCCTTCTCGGCGGAGAAGGTGCTCAAGGTCCTGGACGCCGTCGTCTCCGCGTGACGGCGTTTCGGCCGCAGAGCGATGGACCTCGACAAGTACCGCGAACTCTACCTGTCGGAGAGCCGGGAGCACCTCTCGCGCCTGAGGGGCCTTCTGGAGGACCTGCTCAAGGGCTCGGGGATCGAATCGGTCCACGACCTTTTCCGCCACGCCCACTCCCTCAAGGGGATGGCGGCTTCCATGGGATTCACGGCCACCGGTGACCTCGCCCACGCCCTCGAAAACCTCTTCGACCTCTGGCGAAAGGGATCCCCGCCCCTCCCCCCCCAGGTGGAGGCGGCCCTGCGTGCCTCCGACGCCCTGGAGGCGCTCCTGGACGCCGTCCGGGACACGGCCTCCGACGAATTCGCGGCCCCGGCGGCCGCGGCGGCCAGCGAGGGACTCCGGGTCACCGGGGCGCCCGAGGCACCGGGCTCCCGTCCCGCCCCGCCCGCCAGGCCGCCGACGCCGCCTCCCTCCCCAGAGCCCTCGGCCGCGCTCCGTCTCGCGGTGTCCATCGACGGCGCCTCCGTCCTGCCGGCGGCGCGCGTCCTGGTCGTGGCGCAGAAGGTCCGGGAGGTCTTCCCCGAGGCCCGCATGGATCCGGACCTGGCGACCCTCCAACAGACCAACGGGCGGCAGGTGCAGTTCCACCTGCCCGAGGACCCCCGCGTGCGCGACCTGGCCCGAACCGTGGAGTCGCTCCCCGAGGTGGCCGCCGTCTCCATCCAACGGGCTCCACGAGGAGATCGCGCGCCGGAGGCCACCATCGTCCGCGACCTGCGGGTTCCGGCGAAGGACCTGGACGCCCTCCTGAACCAGACCTCCGATCTCCTCCATGGCCTGAACCAGTTCGAAGCGGGCCTCGGAGAGGCGGGCCGCCGCGCCCACGGTCTGTGGCTGGACGCGCACCGATCGCGCCTCGGCCGCCTTTACGACCAGGTTCTGACCATCCGCCTCGTGCCCTTCGAGCCCCTCGTGGAGCACCTGCAGCGCACCGTGCGGGAACTGGGAAGCCGCCTGGGCAAGCGCGCGCGTCTCGAAGCGGCCGGAGCCGAGGAGAAGCTCGACCGGGGGCTCCTGGAGCGGCTGAGGGACCCGCTCCTCCACCTGGTCCGCAACGCCCTGGACCATGGAATCGAAGACGCCGCCGGCCGCGCCGCGGCGGGCAAGCCGGCGGACGGCCTTCTCCGCATCGAAGTGCGCCGGGATGCCGAAGCGCTTTTCGTCACCCTGACGGACGACGGACGAGGCATCAACGCGGAGGAAATCCGCCAGGCCGCCGTCGAGCGCGGAATCCTGACGGCCCAGGAATCCTCGCTCCTCGACGAGGCCCGCCTTTTTGACCTGCTCACCCTTCCCGCCTTCTCGACGCGGAAGGAGGTCACCGAAGTGAGCGGGCGGGGCGTGGGCCTGGACGTGGTGAGGGCCGCCGTGGAGTCCCTGGGAGGGCACCTGGAGATCCGGAGCGCCCCGGGAAGGGGGAGCGTGTTTACCCTCGTCATCCCGTCGGCGGTGGCGCTCACGCGGGTCCTGGTTTTCGCGTGGGATCCCGGGGGGGCCCGGTTCTGCCTGCCGGCCTCCCAGGTGTCCCGGATCTATCCCCTGTCCTCCCACGCCCTGACCTGGTCCGGAAGCCGCCAGCTCCTGGTGGACGGGGAATCGCTCCTTCCCGTCCTGCCCTGGCGTCTTGGGCCGGTGGGCCGGGACGGATTCGGGCTTCGGCTCACGCTGGAAGGCGCCGACCGGGTCCTGCTCGTAGGATCGGTTTTCCAGATAGAGCGGGTGGTGATCCAGCCCCTCGGCCCCCCGCTGGACATGGTCCCCGAGTGGATGGGAGGGGCCCTGCTGGCCACGGGCGAGGTGGCCTACGTCCTCGACGGCCGGGTCGTGGCCCGCCGATCCGAAGAGGAAGCCCATGCTCTCTGAAATCGAACCGCAGGATCTGGACGCCCTCCGCGAGGTGAGCAACATCGGCGCGGGGCATGCCGTCACCGCCCTCCACCAGATGACGCACCGCATCATCACGCTGGAAGTGCCTCACGTCCGCCTCGTACCCTTCTCGCGCGTGGTGGAAGCGCTGGGCGGGCCAGAGGAGGAGGTGGTGGGCCTCTTCTTCCGCATTTTTGGAGGCTCCCGGGGCAACATGCTCGTGGTGATGCCCCGCCAGGCCGCGGACCGGCTCCTCTCGGCCCTCTTCAATGGACAAAGGGCGACCAAGCCCTTCGGAGACATGGAGATCTCGGCCCTGAAGGAGGTGGGGAACATCCTCACATCCTCCTACCTGAACGCCATCGGGAGCCTGCTGTCCATCCCCCTCATCCCCTCCATCCCTGCGTTCTCGCTCGACATGGCCCAGGCGGTGGTGGACCTCCTGCTCATCGAACTCGCGGAGGTGACGAGCAAGGCCCTCGTCATTCAGACCGAATTCTCCACCCGGGACCGCTCCTTTGCGGGACACTTCTTCCTGCTGCCCGACCCCGTTTCCATCGAGACCATCCTGGCCGCCATACGGAAGATGCGGGGGCGGGGGTGAGGAAGGAGGAGGAAATTTCGGATTTCGGATTTCGGATTTCGGTTTTCGGATTGCGGATTTCGGATTCGGGAATTCGGACAGCGGGATTCGAATCGGGAACACGCGGGCGGGACGTGCGGTGACGGGAGTGGGCACTCCAGGAGAAGCCGCTGGAAATCCGAGGTTCACGGTGGTTCCCCGGCGTTTCTCGCGGCTGGACCACTTCCTTTATCTCGGCGCCTGGTTGGGCTTCGCGGCCGTGCTGGCCCTGGCGGCCTGGCTCCACCCCGACCCCTCGGGAGTGGGCACCCACACCGGGCTTCACCTCCCGCCCTGCACGTTCTACGCGGTCTTTCACAAACCCTGCCCCTCCTGCGGCATGACCACCGCCTTCTCCCTCCTCATGCACGGCAGGCCCATCGAGGCCCTGCGGGCGCAACCGGCCGGAGTGGCGGTCTTCGCGGCGGGGCTCTGGGCCTGGCTCTACCTCCCCCTCGCCTGGCGCCGGCGGCGGCCGCTGGAGCACATCTTCGACACGCGGGCCTTTGTGCCCGTCGTCCTCTCCCTCATCATCCTCATCCTCGCCGTCTGGGGATGGAAGATGGTCCGGTGAGCGCCAGGCGTTCGCCCCTCCGCCCTCGACGAGAGGCGCAAGGCTCCGACTATCCGGAGAGCGAACGGCGGTCAGGGATCCGTCACTTGCCCCAGGGGGACCGGCGGCGGGACGCATTCCTTGCACGGGTGGAAAAAGAGTCATAGACTGCTTAGAAGGGAACGGTGGCCTCGAAACCCGCCGCCAATTCAGGGAGGATGAGGTATGAGCGACGTCTATCAGGCACAGCCGGTCGCACCGGAAAAGGCCAGCGGGATGGCCATCGCGGCGCTGGTTCTCGGGATCCTGGGCTTCTGCTGCTGCGGGATGTTCGCCGGAATCCCGGCGCTGATCTGCGGCTGGATGGAAAACGGAAAGATCAATCGGGGGGAGAGCTCCCCCAAGGGCAAGGGTTTCGCCGTCGCGGGCATGATCCTGGGCATCATCGCTACGATCCTGGGATGCATCCAGATCATCTGGATCTTCTTCTTCGGCGGCCTGAACGTCCTGCAGGGCCTTTCCCAGATGCGCTAGGCCGATCGGGGCGGGAACGCGCGGCGGGCGGGGCCGGGCCCCGCCCGTTGTTTTTCTTCAAGCCATCCCATGCCTGCCCGAGGTCTTGTTGCCCTCCTTGTGTCGCCTGCCTTCCGGAGCGAAGCGGAGGAAGGCGCGTCCCGGCGCCGGCCCTCCTGCCCCCGGGTCATTCCGCCTCCCTGTACCCACGTCCGTTACGCCCTCGGGTGGTATTTCCGGTAGATCCGCTTCAGCCGCTCCTGCTCCACGTGGGTGTAAATCTGCGTGGTGGAAATGTCGCTGTGGCCCAGGAGCAGTTGGACGGACCGCAGATCGGCGCCGTGCTCCAGAAGGTGGGTCGCAAAGGAATGGCGGAGGGTGTGGGGGCTCATGGGCTTGGTGATGCCCGCGCCCCGCGCGCAGGCCTTGATGAACATCCAGGCGTTCTGGCGCGTCATGGCCCCTCCCCTGGACGTGACAAAGAGGGCCCTCGACGTCCTTTCGCCGAGAAGGAGCGGCCGGGCCTCCCGCCTGTAGCGCTCCAGCCAATCCAGGGCCACCTCGCCCAGGGGAACGACCCGCTCTTTTCCGCCCTTTCCGAGGACGAGCACGAAGCCCGCCTCGGAATTCACGCGCTCCGTGGTGAGGCCCACGAGCTCCGAAATCCTCAGGCCCGTGGCGTAGAGCACCTCCAGCATGGCCCGGTTCCTCAGCCCCCTCGGCGAAGCGCCGTCGGGGGCGGAGAGGAGGCGATCCACCTCCTCGGGCGTCAGGTAGGAGGGGAGGCGCTTCACGGGGCGCGGGCTCTCGATGTTCTCGGTGGGGTCCGACTCGACGAGTTTCTCGAGGATGAGGAAGCGGTAGAACGTGCGCAGCGCCACGAGCCTGCGGGCGGCCGTAGCGGAGGCGAGACCCGCCTCCCGCTCCATGCCGAGAAAGCGCCGGATGTCCTCCCGTCCGACCTCCTGCGGCGCCTTCCGACACCGGGCGAAAAAGCGGCCCAGGTCTCCCCGGTAGGCTTCCGTGGTCTTCGGCGAGAGGCCCCGCTCCACGGTGGCGTATTCGAGAAAGCGCTCCGCCTCCTCCGGCAGGCCCGGGCGACCCGGTTTCCCCTTCACCAGTACCTCTCCACGTGGATCTCCCCGGGGCTCCGGCTCGTGTGTTCCCTGTACCCGGCGTCCTTCAGGAGCCCCGCCATCCCATCCACCATGAAGGGGTTGCCGCACAGGAACACGTGGGTGTCTTCGGGCGAAGGCGTCCGACCCCACGCCCGCCCCACGGCGTCCGAAGTCCACAGGTCCTGCACGTATCCGCGGTGGGCCGTCCACGGCGGGTCTTCCTCCTCGGGACGGCTCACCACGGGAAAATAGGAAAACCGCGGCCAGGCGCGCTCCAGCGCCATGAGTTCCGACCGGTACCCCAGGTCCCACGAATGGCGCGCCCCGTGGATCACCGCAAAGCGGCGCCCGGACCGCGCCGCGAGGCCGGAGCGGAGCATGCTCATGTACGGGGCGAGGCCCGTGCCCGTGGCCACGAGCACGAGGTCGGACCCTTCGGGCACCTCCCGGATCGTGAACATCCCGGTGATCCGGGGGGAGAGCCAGAGCCGGTCCCCCACCGCCAGGGCGAAGAGCCTCGGGGTGAAGGCCCCGGACCTCACCAGCGCCACATAGAACTCCAGGTACTCCCGCGCGCGAGAGGAGGAGGCGATGGAATAGGCCCTTCTCAGGAGCCGGTCGGGGGCCGGGGCGGGATCCTCCGGCTCCGCGAAATCGCACCGGGGAGATCCGGGAGGGAGACCGAGCACGGCAAACTGGCCTGGAGTAAATTCGGGGAGTTCCCAGCCTTCGGGGGCCACCCTCAGGGTGAGGAGCCCGGGGGCCACCTCGGCGCGGCCCGTCACCCGGGCGTTGGCCTCAGGAATCGCCATGGTCCCCTCCCCCTTCCAGGCCCGGAGCGGATTTCCTCAGGACGAGGGTCACGGGGCCGTCGTTGACGAGGTCCACCTCCATCATGGCCTGGAACCGGCCCGTCTGCACCTTGACCCCCTCCTGCCTCAGGCCGTTCACAAAACACTCGAAGAGGCGCTTCGCCGTCTGCGGCTCCGCGGCGCGGCTGAAGGAGGGCCGCGTTCCCTTCCTGAGGTCTCCCACCAGGGTGAACTGGCTCACGGCGAGCACGGCGCCTCCCACGTCCAGCACGGAGCGGTTCATCTTTCCCTCGCCGTCCGAAAAGACTCGGACCTGCGAGACCTTGCGGGCGCACCAGGCCGCCTGGGCCTCCCCGTCCGAGGACTCCACGGCGACGAGAGCCACCAGTCCGGCCCCGATGGACCCGACCGTCTCCCCATCCACCCGGACGCAGGCCCGACGGACTCTCTGGAGGACCAGGATCAACGCGGTGTCCCTTTCCCGATGGCGCCCCGCAACTCCCGAATCTCCTCCATCTTGAGGACCCAGGCGAGGGCCGAGAACAGGATAACGGCCAACGCCACGGCCGTGAAGAGGGCGGGTGCGCCGGCCCAACCGGGCCGGGGAGGCCAGACCCACGCCGCCCCCGTGGCGGCCAGCATCGCGGAGAAGGCGGCGGCGAGAAGGCGCGCCCACCAGACGGGTCCCGGCAGGAATGGATGCCCGAGGCGCCTTCGCAAGGAAAACGCCAGGATCCCCGCGTAGACGAACCCCGAGACCGAGAACGCACCGGCGATCCCTTCGGCGGCCCAGAGCCGGCAGGCGGGGGGACCCGACACGGCGAAGAGCCCAAGAGCCGTGAGTGCCGCGGCCACGGGACTCCGCACGTCGCCCAGCCCGTGCGATGCCCGGACCAGAAGCGCCCCCGCCCCCCAGGGCACCAGCCCCGCGGCGAGCCAGACCACGGGGCCCGCCGTGAGGTCCGCCGAGAGGTCCGTGAATTCTCCGGTCTGGAAAAGCACGCGAACGATGGGCCCCGCCAGGACGGCCAGGCCCGAGGCGGCGGGGACGAGGAGGAAGAGGCCCATGGAAAGAACGCGGCGGAGCGTCCCCAGGAAAAGCGCCCGGTCGCCCTCCCCGGCCGCCCGCGCGAGGCTCGGCAAGGCCACCAGGGAAAGGGGCACGGTCACCAGCCCGAGCGCGATCTCCTCCAGACGGTTGGCGAAGTACAGGGCCGATACGTAGCCTTCCCCCGCCGTGTGGGCGAGGACCGTGGCCAGAAGAAAGATCACCTGCGAGGCCCCGGCCCCGAAAACCGCGGGCGCCGCCCGGGCCAGCAGGCGGCGAACGGCGGGATCCGACCAGCCCCAGGCCGGCCCGAGCGGAATCCCCCTCCTCCGGAGAGGCGGAACCTGGACGGCCGCCTGGAAGAATCCTCCCAGGAGGACGGCCCCGGCCAGCGCCCACGCGGGAGACGGCAACACCGGCGCCAGCGCGAGCGCGCCCGCGATGACCGTGGCGTTGAGGACGGAAAGGGAGAGCGTGGGAACCGCGAATTCGCCCCTCGCGAGGAGGAGGGACGAGAGAAGGGCCGCGACCCCCGCCAGGGCGACGTACGGGAAGAGCGCCGCGGTCAGCCCTCCGGCCAGACGGTACGCCTCGGGTGCCGTGGTGCGGAAATCCCACGCCAGGACGCGGACGACCCACGGCGCCAGAAGAACGCCGGCCAACCCGACGGCCCCCGCCAGGGTCCCGAAGGTCCACAGGATCCGCCTGCCAAGGAGAGTGGATCGGTCCTCCATCCCGCCGCTCGCCGAAGCGCGGACCAGTTCGGGCACGACGGCGGTCGCGAGGGCCCCTTCCGCCACGAGCCGGCGCACGGTGTTCGGGATGCGGAAGGCCAGGTAGAAGGCGTCCGCGGCGAAGGAGGTGCCCAACAGGTGCGCCGCCACGCGGTCCCGAAGGTATCCGAGCACCCGGCTGAGCAGAGTGAGCCCCGACACCGCCGCCGTATCCCGCACGAGGAGGGAGGGACCGCCCTGGCCGTCCATCGTTCCAAGGTAGCACAGGAGCTGGATGGAGCGCGGATAGGTACCCGCCCCGGCGAGCGGACCGCCCCGCGCGCACCCCGGTGCGGGCCTGCTCGGCACCCTCCCGCCGCCCGCCCGGATGTGCTATCCTTCGTCTCCTGGAGCGTTGGGAATGTCCGAAGGCGCGCGCTTCACCGTCACGTGCCCCTGCTGCGGGGCCCTCATCACCCTCGACGCGGAGGCGCGCGTGGTCCTGTCCCACGAGGCCCCGCCCTCCTCCGCCGAGAAGGCCTCCTTCGAGGACCGCCTCAAGCGCCTCGACGAGGAGAAGCGCCAGGCCGAGGAGAAATTCCAGGAGTCCATCCGCTCCGAAAAGGCGAAGAAGGAGGTGCTGGAGCAGAAGTTCCAGGACCTGTTTAAAAAGGCCAAGGAAGGTCCCGTGGGACCCATCCCGAGGGACATCGACCTGGACTGAGGGGACGTTTCGCGAACCATCGGTACCTGGAGGAGGAAACGATGAAGATCACGTGGATCCGGGCCGCCGCGGCGGCCCTCGCCGTGGCCCTCGCGGCCGTTGGCTGCAAGAAGGGACCCGAGCCGCCCAAGGACATTCAGGCCTATGCCGCGGACACCCTCGACGGCGTGCTCATGCCGGGCCAGGTCTCCCTCGACAAGGCCGTTTCGGCGGACGGGAACGGCTCCCTCAAGGTGGCCACCGAAGTGCCCATCACCGTCTCTCTTTACGAGGTGGGCTTCCCCGGCGTGGAATACGCCAACCTGATCTACCGGGCCAAGCTCAAGGCTCAGGATTTCGGCGGCGACGCCTACCTCCAGATGGTGGTCCACTTCCCCGGCGGCGGCGAGGTGACGGCCCAGAACTACCAGAACGCCCTGCGCGGCACGGCCGACTGGACGACCTCCGAGACCTCCCTGCGGCTCCAGAAGGGGCAGAAGCCGGATTCGGTGAAGCTGAACCTGGTGGTGAACGGCGTCGGGACCGTGTGGATCGACGACCTGCACCTCATCAAGGCTCCCCTGGCCGAATAGGCGGACCCAGGCTCCCGTGAGGGAGGCCGCACCCGCCGCTATCCCCCACCTCGACGAGAGGGCCGCCGGACCGGAACGGGCCCGGCGGCTCGTTGCGTGCGCACGGCACGGGCACGGCCAAGTCCAGACGACGGCCCATGCGGTCTCGGCTCCGGGGCCACGGTGCGCCGGCAAGTCCTTCGCATCGGGGGATCCTTGAAGGCGCGGGGGGCGTTCCTTTCCTTCTTCCACCGCCCTCAATACTTCGTCAGCAGACCGTGGCGGCGGGCGACCTTCAGGGCGAAGGTGAAGTAGACGAAGGATGCGGGAAGGAGCAGGGCCGTGAACAGGCCCAGGGCGGCGAAGACGACGCCGAGATCCCCCGTCCCCTTGCCCTCCAGGAGAACGCCCCGCAGACCCTCCACGGCCCAGGTGAGGGGGACGAGGCGGGAGAGGAGGGCGAGAGAGGGGGGCAGGAGTTCGGGGGGGAAAAAGACGCCGCCCAGCAAGGCCATCAGCCCGCCCACGAAGGGCGTGACGGGCTCCCCGCGCTGGAAGATCAGGAGGAAGGAGGCGGCGAGGATCCCCAGGCCCGCGAAGCTCGTCACCGTGAGGATCCCGAGCGGCACGAGGGCCCAGGGGTGCGCGACCTGCACCTGGAGCCCCAGAAGGCCCGCAACGGCCAGCAGAAACGCGGCCTCGAGCGTTCTCGCGCCCATCTCCCAGAGGGAGGAAAGCACGAGGAGGGCCCAGGGGGGGGCCGGCGAGGAGACGAGGATTTCCAGCGTCCCCGTGGTCTGTTCCTCCCTCAACCTCCGCGAGAAGCCGTGGAGGGCGGCGTGGACGTATCCCAGGAGGGCCGTCCCGGTGACGACGTAGCCGAAGTACCCTCCGGGAACGGACCCCGCCTTCGGGGAGACGAAGGCCGAGAGGTAATACCACAGCACCGTGCTGAAGACGCCCGCGGCCGCGGTGAGGAGGAAGTTGAGCCGGTAGGAGAGGGCCAGTCGCAGGTCCCGGATCAACACCGCCGCAGCCACCCGGAGGAGTTTCACAGCGGCGCCTCCATGAGGCCCCGGAGGGCCTCTTCGTCGGGGGGGCCGCCCTGCCAGACCAGCCGCCTTCCCGCAAGGACCAGGCAGGCCCCCCCCAGGGCCTTCGCCTCGTCCAGTCCGTGGGTGGAGAGCAGGACCGCCTTGTCCCGCAAGGGTCCCTCGGACAGCCACCGGCGGAAGCGGGCCGCCGAGGGAGGATCGAGGCTCCTCGTGGGCTCGTCCATCACCAGGACGTCGGGGCCGTGCAGGAGGGCCCGGGCGATGGCCGTCCGCTGCCTCAGGCCCGTGGAGAGGTCCGCGAAGGGCCTCCCGAGCCACGGCTCCAGCTCCAGTTCCTCGGCCCACAGGGCGGCGCGGGCCCGCGCCTCCCGCCGGTCCAGCCCCCACAGGCCTCCGAAAAACTCCAGGTTCTGCAGGACCGTCAGCCTCCAGTAAAAGGACCTCTCGTCGGGATGGACGTATCCGACCCTCCGGCGCCCCTCCCGGTCGGCGGGCCGGCCGAACAACCGGATCTCCCCCCCGCACGGCTTCAGGAAGCCCAGAACCACCTTGAGCAGGGTGGATTTTCCCGCCCCGTTGGCGCCCATGAGGCAGACCTTCTCGCCGAGATCCACGCGGAAGGAGACCCCATCCAGGACCTGCAGGGTCCGGGTCGGGCCCCGCGACAGCCACGCCAGCGGGCCTGGAAGGGCGGGGTAGGCGAAGCGAAGGCCCGAAACCTCCAGGGCGCACGTCACTGGTGGTCTTCTTCCATCCGGGCGGCGGCGGCAAAGACCTGGGCCCTCTCGTTGGAAGGATCCAGAGCCAGGACCTTCTCCGCCTCCGCAAGGGCCTCGACCTTTTCGCCCCGGGCCAGATAGAAGGAGGCCAGGGTCAGGTGGGCCGCCAGGTCCTTCGGGTCGAGTTCGGCCGCTCTCAGAGCCTCCTCGAGGGCCTCCGCCTCGCGCCCGAGCCCCCATAGTGCGCCGGCCAGGTTCAGGCGCGCCCGGCCGTAGGCGGGCGCCCGGCCGAGGGCCTCCTGGAAGAGCCCCCGGGCTTCTTCGAGGCGGCGGTCCTCCAGGCACAGGACGCCCAGGTTGTTGAGCACTTCGGGTCGTCCGGGCGCGGCCTGAAGGGACTTCCGGTAGCAGGCCTCGGCCTCCTCCCGGCGGCCCTGGGCGTAGGCCGCGAGCCCCTTTCGAAACCAGGCCTCGGAGGAGGCCGCCGGCGATTCGCCCGCCGCGGGAGAAGGCGTCGGCGGTGGGGTGGAGCGATCGGGAGAGGGGACAGAGGACGGGGTCTGCGCGCCGGAGCCCATCTCCGCCGCCTGGGCCGCCACCGGCGCCCCCTCCCGCGCCTCCGCCGCCGCCCTGTCTCCGTTCCCCCGAGAGGGAGGTCCGCAGGGCCAGGCCACGGAGGTCACGAAGGGATGCAGAGCCAGAGCCTCGGGAGAGAGCCTTTCCAGGACCGCCCCAAGGTCACCTTTGGACGAGGACAGCCCGGCGCAGACCCGGTAACACATCTGCCCCTTGTAGGGCACCTCTTGGACGAAGACGGGGGCGACGGTGGTCAGTTTGGAGAACTCGCCCCGCAGGTTCTCCCGGCGGCAGAGGAGCACCACGCTCACCGTATAGAGGGGCTTCCCCGCCTCGGGGCGAAGCATGGAGCAGAAAGCCGAAACCGCCCCCTCCACGTCCCCCCGGACCAGCGCCTCGCGCCCGGCCACGTACTCCGAGGGATCGTACGGGGGACCCGCCGCCCGGGCCGATGGCATCGAAAGGGCGACGAGGACGGCCAGGACCGTCCAGCGGGCCTCCCGACGCGCGGATTCGCTCCATCTCGCCGCCATCTTCACCCGACCCTTCTCCCCAAAGGGTACCTACCCGGCAGATTCACCGCAAGCGGGTCGGTATCACCCGGAGCCGGCCTTCACCCTTTTGGCCCTCGGCGGGGGTCGCGCCCGACGGAAAAGACGGAGCGTCTTTGGCATGGCCGGGGGGATCGGTGTTCCCGGCTTGCTCCCAAGATGTCCACGCCGTATAGTGTGGAGTGCGTCCCGCCCTTCCGTCTCGGCCCGCACGTGACGCCGCGCACACCCATGTCGGGAATGGAGGGGGAGGACCTGGTCGTTACATGAGTCCGCGCGCCATAGCGGCGCGCCCCATTTCGAGGAGGTTCCGATGCGCAAAGTCCTGCTTGTTTCCCTGGCCGCCGCCGCCTTCGCCACCCTCGCCTTCGCGGGAGGACCGGGTTGCGACCACTCCAAGAAGGCCGAGATGTCCAAGGGCGGCTGCTCGGCCCACATGACCGCCGTCTCCGACGGCTTCACCCTCATGCAGAAGGACGTGGCCGCCCTCAAGACCGGCGTTCCCGAGGCCGAGAAGGCCGCCTTCCTCAAGACCCACTCCGAGAACCTGGACAAGCTCCTCAAAGCCAAGGGTGAGTGCGAGTCCACCTGCGGCGCCCACCGGGCCTCCATGGCCTCCTCCTGCCCCCACATGGATCCCATGGCTGCCGGTTTCAAGGCCCTCTCCCAGGACCTTGACACCCTCAAGAAGGGCTTGGATCCCGCCACCGAGAAGGCCTTTCTCGAAGCCCACGCCCAGAACCTCGAGAAGGTGATCGGCCTGCGCGAAGATTGCATGAAGACCTGCCACGCCAAGTCTGCCAAGGCCGACAAGACCTGAGCCGGACCCGTGGAACGACGCAAAGAAGGGAGCCCCTCGGGGCTCCCTTCTCTTTGCTCCGCGTTCTTTTCGGGCTCTCCCGGCCTACCTCCCGGCCGGGCGAAGCCCTCGGGACGGATGGAGACGGCCATCCCCCCTCCGCAACGGGGCTCGTCGGAGAAACCCGAGGGGGCAGGCCGATCCTCCCTTAAACCGCAGGACGGAGGCTTGGGGAGCGATAGGTTTCGCCGGCGACGGGGGTTGCCCGAGCCGCCTGGAGCGGCGCGTCAGAGCACGTGCCACCGAACCGTATTGCGGCCCGTTTGTTTGGCCAGGTGGAGGGCGGCGTCGGCCTCCCGCAGAAGGGTCTCGTAGGATACGTCCGGAGCGGGCACCCGCCCCGCACCCCCCACGCTCACCGTCACGTCTCCGGGCAGGTTCGGCGAGGCGGAAGACCGGCACGTCTTCTCGACGTTCGCCCGCAAGGTTTCGGCCAGCTCCCGGGCCGCCTGAACGTCCATCTCCGCCAGGACCACCACGAACTCGTCCCCCCCATACCGGGCCACGAGGTCCGTCGGCCGCCGGCAGAGGCCCTCCAGGACGCCCACGATGGACGTCAGTACGGCGTCTCCCGCCGCGTGCCCTTGCTCGTCGTTGTAGGACTTGAAGCGGTCCACGTCCACGAGCAGAACCGAGAGGGGGCGGCCCGTGCGGATGCCCCGCTTCCATTCCTGATCGAGAAACTCCTCCAGTCTCCGCCGGTTGTAGGCGCCCGTGAGGAAGTCCCGGACCGAGAGCTCTTCCAGCCTCCGGTTCGCGTCGGCGAGTTCGCTCGTCCGCTCGGCCACCACCCGCTCCAGGGTGGCCGCCCTGCGCCGGGCACCCAGGAGAAGGAAGAAGAACAGGCCCGCTCCCAGGGCCAGAACGCCCCCCGCCGTCAGGACCTTGAAGAGACCGGTCTTCCAGAACGGCGGGTCCAGCGCAAAGACCGCCTCCACGGGCTCGCTCCAGACCCCCTCCTCGCTCGAGGCCATGAGCCGGAAGCGGTACTCGCCCGGAGCCAGGTTGGTGTAAAAGGCCTGCCGGCGGCGTCCCGCGTCGACCCACTCGCTCTCGTAGGGCTCGAGCCGGTAGCGGAAGGAGACCTTCTCGGGGGCCTCGAGGCTCAACCCCGCGTACCGGATCTCCACCTCTCCCCGTCCCAGGGGGCGGCGCGGGGGCCCCTGGAGGTCCACCGGCTCCTTGTTGACGAGGACCTCCGAGAGGACCACGCGGGGCGGCGTGTCGCTGCGGGGGATTCGTTCGGGGTCCAGCACGACGAGGCCCCCCGGGGTGGGAAACCAGATCCGGCCGTCGAGAGTGCGGCAACCCGCGGGCTGGGAGCCCCCGTTGCATTCCTGACTGAGGAGCCCGTCGCTCTTGGTGTGGAGGCGGCAGCGAACGTAGGGCGCCTTTCCGTCCGCGTAGTCGTGCATTTCCTTCAGCTCCACCTCCGAAACGCCCTTGTTGGAGCTGATCCAGAGACGCCCGAAGCGGTCCTCGAGAAACTGGAAAGCCTTTTCGTCGCACAGCCCCGAGGCCGCCGTGAAGCCGTGCCATTTTCCGTTCTTCCACAGGGCCAGGCCGCCTCCGCTGGTGCCCAGCCACACACAGCCCAGGGAATCTTCGAAGAGCGTGAGGGCGAGGTCGCTCGGCAGTCCGTCGCGGGTCGTCCAGGTCGTCCAGCGCCCTTCGAAAAGGCGGCTGACGCCTCCGCCGTAGGTTCCGAACCACATGGCTCCGGACCGGTCCTGGAGGAGACAGCGCACCCGGTCTCCCCCCAGGCCGTCGGAGGTCGAGAATCTCCCCCACGACTTCCCGTCGAAGTAGTGGACACCGCTCCCGTAGGTCCCCACCCAGAGGACCCCGTCGCGGTCCTCCAACAGCGCGTAGACCCTCTCGTTGGCGGGAAGGCCGGGAGGCGTCACGTGGAACCAGCGCCCTCCCTCGAACCGGGCCAGCCCCCCTCCCCCCGTCCCGACCCACACAGCTCCACGGCGGTCCTTGAGGATGGACCGGACCCGGTTGTGGGGCAGGCCGTCGGCGGTGCTCCAGGAGGTCCACCTCACCCCGTCGAAGCGGCAGAGCCCCTCCTCCGTCCCGGCCCAAAGCCCGTTCTCGGGATCCGCGTAGGCGCACCACACGGTGTTCGAGGAGAGCCCCTCGGAGACGGAGTAGGGAGTCCACTTTCCCTCCCGCAGACGCTCCAACCCGCCTCCGAAGACGCCGATCCAGATGGACCCTTGGGAATCCTCGTGGAGCGCGTTGATGAGGTTCGTGCCCAGGCCATCGCGCGTCGTGAACCGGCTCCAGGAACCTCGGGCGTAGCGCCCCAGCCCTCCCCCTTCGGTCCCCACCCAGAGGCACCCGTCGCGGTCCCACAGGAGGCAGAAGACGCGATCGCCCGGGAGTCCGTTCTTTTCTGTAAAGAGCTCCCACCGCCCCCCGCGCCACGCCGCCAGGCCCCCGTTTTCCATCCCCACCCAGAGGTCGCCTTCGGGCGACTGCCCCAGGCACCGGATGCGCCGGTCGGGAAGGGACTCGGAGGGCGTGTAGGGCTGGAACCCCTCCCCCACGAAGCGGTAGATCCCGCCCCCCTCGGTGCCGGCCCAGAGGGTGCCTCCGTCGTCCTCCAGCAAGCACCGGACGCGGTACCCGTGGGGAGCGGGGCCGAGTCGGTACGCGGTCCACCGCCCTTCCTTCAGACGGCCCACCCCGCCGTAGGTTCCCGCCCAGAGGACGCCCGTCCGGTCCACGCAGAGGTCGTGGACGATGTCGCTGGGCAGGCCCGAGGAGACGCGGTGGGCCGACCAGCGTCCCTTTTCGTAGCACAGGACGCCTCCCCCCTCGGTCCCCACCCAGAGGGCTCCCGAGGGATCCTCGGCCAGGGCCTGGACGGTGAGGTTCGTCATGACGGGCACGTTGGAGCGATCGAAGACCTTGAACTCCAGGCCGTCGAAGCGGGCAAGGCCCTCCTGGGTGCCCACCCAGAGATACCCGTCCCGGGTCTCCAGCACGCTCAGGCCCGAGTTCTGGGGGAGCCCGTCGGTGGAAGTCCAGGTCGAGTGAAGGTATTGGGTCACGGCCTTGGAGGGGTCCAGGGCCGCGGTCTGAAGGGCGCACAGGCCCAGAAAAACCACACTCCAGCGGCGGATCCCCATCGCCGCGAGGGCCCCCTTCAATCCACACCTCCCTTGACCGACGTTGCTACCATCCAACGAGGAATCTGTCAACGACCCGGCCCTGCTTCCGCGCCGGAGCGGGGGGCCATTCCCCCAATGCGTCACGGCCTTCCCCGCGTCCGGCCCGGATCTCCGGCTCGGGCCGACGGCCACGCCAGCCGGGAGCCTTGTGCGGAACCTCCCAGGCCGGGTAGAGTGGCTCTCCGCACCGGACGCGGACCCGGGAGGGCTCATGACCGACGCAAAGGCCTCGCTCACGTGGAGATTTCCCACGGCCTTCTGGACCGGCAACGTCGTGGAACTCTTCGAACGGGCGGCCTACTACGGGACATTCATCGCGCTGGCGCTCTACCTCACCGACGTGGTGGGCTTCTCGGACGTTCAGGCGGGGTGGATCGG